>DASXKM010000297.1:0-1659 GCA_036496825.1 Puia sp.
ATTTACGACATATCACTCTCGCGTAATGTGGTGCAGATGTTGATTGCGATGGGTTTATTCATTTGGGTTATGCTTTCTATTGCAAAAAGATATAAATCCGGTCAGGGAGTCAAGTCTGCACCAAAAGGATCACAGAGTCTGTTGGAACCCGTAATCACTTTCGTGAGGGATGAGGTAGCAAAACCGAACCTCGGTGCCAGTTATGAAAAGTATCTTCCATTTCTCCTGACGATTTTTTTCTTTATTCTTATAAACAATATTATAGGTTTGATCCCGGGCTCCGCTAATGTTTCCGGTAATATAGCTTTCACAGCGGTACTTGGAATTATATCATTTGTGGTAATTCTTTTTAGTTCCGACAAACACTACTGGATACATATTTTTAATCCGCCCGGTGTTCCTGGCTGGGTGAAGGTGATATTAGTTCCCGTTGAGTTCATAAGTCTTTTTATCAAGCCCTTCGCCCTCATCATACGTCTATTTGCCAATATGGTGGCTGGTCATATTATTATTATTTGCTTGATTTCGCTGATATTTATTTTTGGGAACATGAATAAATTTGCCGGATTGGGAACAGCCCCGTTTTCCATTGCATTTACCATATTTATATATCTGATCGAAGTGCTGGTTGCCTTTTTACAGGCCTTCATATTTACCATGCTGACAGCAGTGTTTGTGGGTCAGGCTATTGAAGGCAAATTACATCAGCATCATGAAAAGCATGAAGATTCCATGCTTGCATAAATGTTTTTTTTCACTAAATATAAAGCCAAGATTATGGATTTATTGACTATCATGCTCAGCACACCCCTTGCTAATGCAGGTGGTGCCGTGGGCGCCGGACTTGCTGCAGTAGGAGCAGGAATCGGTATCGGTCAGATCGGTAAAGGCGCAGTTGAAGCCATTGCCCGTCAGCCGGAAGCTTCCAACGACATTAGAGCAAACATGATCCTGACAGCTGCCCTTGTAGAAGGAGCCGCGCTCTTCGGGATTATCGTGGGCTTTTTGGCAATGGTTTTATAACCATTGTAATGTGTAGAACTGCATCCAAAGCAAAGGGCGGAGGGTGCGGTTTATTTTGAAGTGTATTTTCTTCGGAGATTTTTAAATATTTAGCAACATGAAATTACTTCTCCCGGAATTCGGATTGTTGATTTGGACCCTTGTGGCCTTTCTGGTTGTATTTTGGATTCTCGGCAAATTCGCATGGCCGGCAATTGTGAAAGGCCTGAAGGACAGGGAATCCGGTATTGCAGATTCATTGGCTACAGCGGAAAGAATTAAGGCGGAAATGGCCCAGTTGAAAAGTGAAAACGAAGCATTACTTGCACAGGCACGAGAAGAAAGGGCAATTATATTAAAGGAAGCTCGCGATATCAAAGATAAAATTATAAACGAGGCGAAGGAACAGGCTAAAATCGCAGCTGAAAAGATCATTACCGATGCGCAGGAAGCGATCGATCGTAAGAAAATGGCTGCTCTTATAGAAGTTAAGAATGAAATCGGTATGCTCGTGGTAGGAATTTCTGAAAAGATCCTGCGACGCGAACTAAAAAATATACCAGAACAGGAACAATATATTAAGCAACTGGCGGAAGAAGTTAAACTCAATTGATTTGAAAATTCCAGGATGCAGAAATGAAAATATCTAGCTGATTT
>DASXKM010000298.1:0-4008 GCA_036496825.1 Puia sp.
GTCTGATTGTATTAATACATATGATCAGGAATAATTCTTTTAATAATGGAGTGAAAAGTCCCGTGATATCATGGCCCTGTTTATCAAATACCTGAAATTGTCCGAAAAGGAATATCGAGGAATGGACGTCACGTTCAATATGGTTTTGAAAAAAAGGCATGCCGGATACTCCGATCAGCTCATGCTCACCCGCTGGTACCAAGAGAGCGGTTGAAATCTTTTTCGATCCGGATTTCTTTCTTTTAATGAACAGAAATAGTAACAGACCGATGCCAACAGCAATAGAACCGTATAAAAGATAATTTCCGGCAATTCCTGAATCGGGTTTTTCAACGGGTACTGCATTGGGCTCCGGAATATAATTCAGGGAAAATATTCTTACGGTCGTGTTCTTAACCGGATCATCAATCTTGGAATAATTTAATACCACAGCAATCAGTTTATTGCTGATGGGTGAATAATATAAATCTGCAAAGGATTCAATATCATGAAAAGTAAACGGAATCGAGTTGGCGAGCAGATGGAAAGAAGAATCGGTTAGTGATCCTTTGATCAGCTGAAGATTTGAACTGGAACTGTCATTGGGAAAAATCAGTCCGAAATAATCATTTGTTTTCGGATCAATCACCAGACTGTTCACAAATGTAAACTGGCTTTGGGCCGGTCTGAGCGTATACAATTTTTTAAATGACCGATCCTTCACGTTGAACCGGAACATATCGTAATAATTTCTGGGATCCAGCATCTGGTCTCCGGTCTGACTTCCATATCCGCCAATGATATAAACAAAGTCATTTTTTGGATCCTTTCCCAGCGCAGATAAATATCTCGGAGGCGAATAATCACCGGTCGTTGAAAGCGTATCCCAGTTTTTTGTTGCAAAGGAATAGCGCTGAACCAGATTCTTATATCTCAGTTGTCCATATCCTCCAATCACGTAAAGGGATGAGTCGAAGGAGGATATGAATTTATTGGCGTGCCAGTATTCCGTTATTTTACCCGACTCAAAATTGTGTTCCCACTCTTGTTTTTTGAAATCATACGCGACTACTTTTTTCTGGTCGACAAATAAATCATATAGCCTGTTGCCGGTAGTGTCAAAAATAGCCTGGTGTCCCAATCTCAAATTTTCGTGACTATTCGAAAGCCATTGCACCGTACCCTGCTCCTCATTGATGGGAAAGACTGCCATGGAATCAGAACCCGTAATAAAAATTTTGTCCGTTTTCGGATCAAAGGCAACGGCACCGTATCCGTTAAATGTAAAAGAGCTCAACAGTTCCCATTTTTGATATTTGGGTTTAAGCCAGGCGGGATTTTTTACACGGGCAAGCTGTTTATGTACGCCGTCATATTCTGTTTCACCGGATACTTCATTGAGTGGCCAGAAATACTTCAGCAATCCGTTTTCTGAAATTTTAATATCTTTTATCTGCATCGGAGGAATATCCCTGGTTTTATATTTCAGATAGTCATTGGCACCCCATAAAAATTTAAAACAGCGGAAATGGAGTGGTGTATTACAGGTGCCGACCAGTTTCCCATTCACTTCAAATACAATCGTCTGATTTTCCAGATTGAATTTCAACATGATCCGGTTCCATTCCCTGTAGAGGCGCGGACTGTCGATTTGAAAACTGACATTGGAAAATGTTTCACCATTGATAACTCTGAAAGTATGCGATTTTTGGTGGTATATCAGATCAATATTATGGTCCTCATTGCTGATGATACGCAGGATGTACCCGAAATATGTTTTATGATTGGGCAGATAGTTTATATCAAATCCAAGATCGAAGTTTTTTGTAAAACAGATGGAATCGTCCGGGGAGATGTCCAGAGAGGTTCTTTTTTCAAGCACATTCTCATGACTGCTGAACGTCAAACCATAAGATTGCCCGTGACCTTGCAGATGGAGGAAAAAAAGGACTGCTATGAAAAAAACGATGTATCTCATAGGCAGCGGTAAAAATTATTAATATCCAGGGATATTCGATACAGTTTCATCATAACCAGGGCAATCGTAAAGGACATCAGAGCATAAAAACCGGCTTCCAAAAGCCGGAAAACAGTGGATAAGGCAACTTTATAAATATAATGAAGTTTTATCGAAAAAGGTATTTTTTTGACCGGTGTAAACAGGAGGATCGCTACCGCAGGAGTACGACGCTGCCTTTTTTTATCATTTTCTCCTGTGTATTAAACCGGTACATGCAGGTCCAGATGTACGTACCGGTTTCCTGTGCACTGTTTTCTATCCTGCCATTCCATCCGGCACCCGGATCCGTGGTTTCAAAAACCTGCTGGCCCCATCGATTATATATGATCAGTTTATATTCTGAGGGTCTGCCGGTGATCAACGGTTTGAATATATCATTGAGTCCGTCCTGATTTGGAGTGAACGCGTTGGGAAAAAAAATTCCAAAGGAACATTTTTTTGTTTCCACGCGCACAGAATCAGTTCCCACACATCCATATCCGTCCACTACCTGTAATATATAAATGCCGGCATTGCTGATCTGTATGGTCCCCGATGTTTCTCCCGTGCTCCAATGATAAGAACTGAAAGAATGCGCGGGTCCTGCTTCCCAGGGATCGCCGGAACATATCACGGTGTCGGAAGGAAGAAATGATACGGGCAATGGCTCAACTGAGTGGATTGTTGTTGTATCTGAACTGATGCACCCGTTTTTTTCCGTCAGCTGAACCCGGTATTGACCTTTTTCCTGAACCTGTATACTTTCACTGGTCGTCCCGTCCTGCCAAAGGTATTTTGCAAATCCGGTTCCCGGATCCAGCGTCATCACCGATCCGGTACACAACACGGTATCCGGCGGTAAATTAATTTTCGCAATTTGACTGCCCACCAAAACGATCATTGAATCTGCCGGATTGTTGCAACCGCTTTTTTCAACTTTGATGATATACTCACCGGTTTTTTCAAAACGAAGTAGGCGACCCGCCTGGTTGCTGTCGATCGTCGTAACTGATTCCCGGTCATAATTCCATTTCACAGATTCGGCACAATACGGATCATCATGTAGTCGATATTGTATCGTGTCTCCACGATTGCAAACTTCAGTGGATCCTTCTAATTTCAGCAGATCACAACCATTCATGAACTGTGGACAAAATAGATGTGATTCAATATCAATATTATTCAGATTCATGGGCACATCCCTTACCTGCATGGTAAAACCAATATCGGTATTCCAGTTGAATGGCAATAACAGAGCAGTCGTCGATTGTATCTGCAAATCTGTTTCATCTGAATGGCATCCTGATCCGGAAGAATCCAGCTTCATAAAGTTCATCGTCTGCAATCCATTCGGTAAAAGACCGCTCCCGATTCCCGAGACGCCCAAATCAGCAGCGCCAGAAAGCTGAAACCAGCCAGTGTAATTGAGTTCCTTTGCAGAAAAATCATATTGCCAGCGTATTTGAAGATTGCTGTCCAAATGCATGATAATATCCTTAAAGCCGGATAATGATGATCCGGAAGATTGCTGGAAGTATATTCCGTTATCAGCAGCGACGATTATATTTCCTTTACCATTGAGAGATCCATAAGGGTTGTTAACAAGCAGACTTCCTGAAATATTCCCATTCAGATCAGTAAACAAAAATTGGTTTAGACCGTTTCCGGAATAACTGTTGATGAGAAGGCCGGCCTTGAAAGAATGCATATCCGTAAAAGTCAGCGGAGACTGAACAGGATCGTTTTGATCCGACCGGATGGTTGTACCGTCTGACTCATTTATCTCTACCAGGAAGGATCTGATCAGATCAAAAGGCGCAGCAGCATCATATATGGAACCCGTCGCAAATAAAGACTGATTTTTTTCCAGGATTCCACCGACATTATAAAAAGCGCCCGACTCGGCACTGAGTTGTCTGCCCCAGACAAACTGACCCGTCTGATCAATTTTTATCACTGACATAGATGAAGGATTACCCGACACCGGGAAGGATCCGATTTCAAGCGCAAAGCCGTGATCACTGGTTTCG
>DASXKM010000299.1:0-4503 GCA_036496825.1 Puia sp.
GCTTTTTCAGCTGCCTGCTCTGCTTCCAAAAAAGCGTCCGCCGGTTTTACATAGCTGCCATAACCCAGAGCCGAGTAACAATCTGCTAATCCGGAATAAGCTTTTGAATAACCGGAATCGAGTTGTATTGCCTGGTTGAAAAAAATGATTGCCTTCCTGAAACTTAAGACTGTGCCCTGGTTCCAGAAATACAGGCCCTGAAGATATCTGTCATAAGCTTCCAGATTCTGTGTTGGCCTCCGTAGAATATTGTTCTTTTCATCAGCCGATACCACCGCGTTCAGTTTATCAGCAATCAATTCCGCTACTTCCGTTTGTATGGAAAATATATCACTTGTATCCCGTGAATAACTTTCGTCCCAGATCATGTTTCCGGAACCAATATCCATTAAACTGGCATGAATGACTAGTTTATGGCCCGATTTCCGGATACCTCCTGTCAGAACAGCAGCAACATGTAATGTATCTCCAATATGACGGGCATCAGTCATGTGGCCCTTATATTTCATTACAGAGCTGCGCGCAACAACCCGGAGACCGGTGATTTTTGAAAGCTGGCTGATGATTTCATCCGTCATTCCATCATTCAGGTACTCTTCCGACGAATCGCTACCCAGGTTAACAAAAGGTAAAACAGCCACCGTTTTATTCTTACCGGTGAACACGGCTTTTTTAAAGAAAAGACTGTAAGTGAAAATAACCGAAACAGCAAAGACGGCTATGGCAATCCACATCCATTTATTTAACCTGCCTTTTTTATTCATGCTATCCATATATGACCGGAGATTCCATTCTAATTTAAACCTTTTTTTTCCCGAAACACCAAATCTGCTCCGATTACTCATTGAAACCCGCAGTTCACTAATCCGCTGATTTACCCGAACCGCCTTTGTTATAGCTTACTGTAATCAAATTTTTCATCAACTAAACCTCTTTTTATGAGAACAAAACAACTACAGAAAATCATAGGCAGTTTAGCCCTTTTCATCCTGATGATTTCAGTATTTATTTCCTGCGAGAAATCACAACCGGTAGAAGATCCGCAACATTTTGATCTGGATGTTACGTTTCATACTGAAAATCTGAAGGACCAGACCAATAAAGGATTTGGATACCTGAAGTTCCGCCAGGATCCTGACACCGCCCGCGTTATAACGCTGGATACTTATATTTTCAACCTGTTGCCCAATCATTCTTACCTGCTGCAAAGAGCCGCCAATCCTTTCACCGACCCCACCTGCACCAATGCTTCCTGGCTTACGCTGGGTTTGGGACTGGTTGCCCAGGATATTCCAACGGACAGTAAGGGGGATGGTCATGAAACATTGTTTCGTGCTGTAACGGCTATTGCACGAGGTTCAGACTTTCACATCGATTTTCAAATCATCGATGCGGTAACGATGGCTCCCGTCCTGTCAAGCGATTGTTATGAGTATATAGTAAGATAACAATTGACTCCCGAACCAAACATGATAATAATAAGAACCAGCCTCTTTAAGTGCTTTCTTATTATTATCATGCCCCGGGGTATATAGTCAATCCCGTTGAGTAAAATGAATTTCGGTAAAGGCGGCTCTTATATCGGGATGCTGTTTTGGACCATCACCGGCAAAACGGGCCATAATCGAAAATCCTGCCTGTAGATTTCCTTTTAGCCAGTCGAGGTCATACTCGTTTACTTTCATCCAGCTGCCGTCGGTATTTAGTTTTTTGAAAGCCGTAATATGTTTTTGCCTTCTTTCTAATTTGAGCCATCCTTCAAATTCTTCCGTTTTCTCAACCATTGTTCTGGTTTTGCCCAGTGTGGTTGTTTTAATGAAATATTTTGGCTTCTCATTTCCGCCCGTTCCCATGGAAAAAATCAGGTTGTTTTCAACACCTGTCTCCGGGCTTCTGATAATAATACCCGCCTGCTGAAATCCGTTATCCGGTGGTTGTGACCTGCTGGTTCGCCGGCTCACCGATATTTTCACTTCCATATCAAAATCGCCGTGGGTCAATTTATACAACATTCCCCCCGTTTCCGCATCGTCCCAATTGCATTTCTTTAAAACAATCATGCTCAGACTGTCTCCATTATGAATCGCGAGAAAATAATCCCTGTTAAAGTATTTCCATTTAGCCAGTGAATCATTTCCCTCCGGTTCATTGTTCTTTTTTGAAATCGCTTCCATCATATCCCTGTTTTCCTTAGTCTCACTCAGAATATTTTCCGCTCCCCAGAAGGTGGAATCAAAGTCAGAAGGCAGGTTGGCAACCAGATCCTTTCTTTTCCAAACCTGATCCTTATGAATTTCATTCTTTATTTCATTGCGGATACCGGTTGTCATCCACTCAGTCTGTATATCCAGTTTCAGATCAATATTCTTTTTTACCTGCCTGTAATCAATCCGGTATTCCAGTCTGGCAAAATCAAGATAAATCTTACCGGCGATTTTTCGGTAATTCGCGGTCCGGGTCCATCCTTTAACAGATAATTCTATATTCAGCAACCCTGCAAAAATTTTATCTGTTCCTTTTAAACTTTTTATATACGGCGTTCCGACTGCACTATTCCTGGCTTCAAATTTTACAACGGCATAATCTTCTGCGTCAATATATATTTTGCCGCTTTCGAGCGATTCATGAATACCCGGCCTCTGATCAAAACTGATTACATACAGGCGCCGGTCTTCGAAGGTTACGGAAGCATCTTTTGTGTAAATGAAGTTTTTGATTTTGTTTTCATTCAGGAAATCAGGTTGGGATTTTTCAAAACTCAGATCGAAAGCGGCTTCCGGGCCGCCTCCGGGATGAAAATCTTCAAACAATCTGGTATAGGTTATATCTTCCTTACTTCTGCCTTTCATCAACATCATTCTGGATGATTTTTTTTCGGGGAAATACTGGACTTTAAAGATTGCCTCTGCAGCAGAAAAATATTGCTGGCTGTCCCTGATGATCTCACGGTAAAAAGCGGTATTCTCAAAATCACCGGCTGGCATGGAAGTTTGTATTTTTTCAATAGCCCGGTGAATAATATCCATTACTCCGATCGGACGCACAGTTACTTCCTCCAGTTTCCGCTCATCAATGGTGAGCTGAACTACCAGGTTTGTCTTTTCAATCAGCTTCCCTCGTTTCAATAACAGGCTATGATATCCGATGGCAGAAAACCTGACCGAATCAATCTGATCAACATGATTCAAATAAAAATTCCCCTCACGATTTGATATGCCGCCAATCATATTCGATGATTGAAAGATGAGTATGCTTACGCCCGGCACTTCTTCCTTTGTTCCGGCATCTAAAACGGTGCCATGGACGTTTGTATTCTGGGCGTCTGTAATAATGGATGAGCACATTAAAAACATTATGGAGATCAGTCTAATCATATCATGGATTTGGAACGATCATATTCAGACGATCAAAGGCGTCTTTTGTTACAAGGAAATGCCATGAAAATCTTTTTTTCCGGGAATGAACTGGTCATACCAGTAAGTATAAAAGAAGCGACACCCGATGATGCTAAAAATTTAAAATGTTTTTTATGATGATCGGTGAATTAAACTACCGGATCAGAACGCTGGTTCCCCTGAGAAAAGAACTCTTGCCTGAACCGCCATCCGTGTAGTGAAGCATCCAGACATAAGTTCCTGTCGGCTGTGGTTTCCCTCCAATGGTACCATCCCATTTTTTTGACCAGTCGCGCGTTTCAAAAACAAGCTGACCGTACCGGTTGTACACCTGAAATTCCAGGTTGGTCGCCAGGTTGCCATTCAGTGGATAGAGAAAATCATTTTTCCCATCACCATTTGGAGTGAATGCATTGGGTACGGTAATATAACAACTCTGCAATTTGATAATCTGCTCACTGGTCGTATCGTAGCAACCCAGGTTATCTTTCACAACAAGCGTAACAGTGTATGTTTTTCCTGTCGCCGTATTCGGAAACAAGTGAGCGGAAGGATTCTGATCGGTACTGATTTCGCCATCACCGAAGAACCAGTTCCAGGAAACCAGTTGACCGATACTTCTATTGCTGATGTTCAGCAAATCTTTGGGACAAACTTCATGTGGAGCATCAAATGATGCCCTGGTCAAATTATCCAGATTCACGATTTCCGTAACCGAATCACTACAAAATCCATTCGATACGATATGCTGTACAGTTTTGAGACCAAAGACCGTTTCAACGAAATCCGGACTGAGCTGCGAACTGGTTTCAACCGTATCAACGATCCATTGCCATTGATCTACTCCGTGGGCCGGAAGATAGTCTAGGTGCAGTGTATCGTAATTACATCCCAGATTTATGCTATAATCAAAAGAGGCGGATACTGTATCTTTTACGGCAAAAGAAATCGCACCGCCACCTGTCGTTTCCACGCCGCATTCATTGATGATTGTATTCCCATCATTACCGGCCTTCAGGGTCAACTGATAATTCCCACCTGCTACGATTGGTGAAGAAAGTGTGATATTAATAACACTCGCCATTTCATTACCCTGACAATTGCCACT
>DASXKM010000300.1:0-1609 GCA_036496825.1 Puia sp.
CAGCGACCCGATTGTTTGCAGATGCAAAGGCACTTTTGAAAAAAATCATTGATGAAAAATGGTTGACGCCAAGAGGTGTGATTGGTATCTGGCCCGCCAACGCAACAGCAGACGATACGGTAACCATCGCTGCTGCAGAAGCTGAAGGCATCACTGAACCCCTTGAATTCCTCCGCCAGCAGTCGAAGAAAGCCGCAGGGCAACCCAATATCTCACTGGCAGATTTTATTGCACCGGCAGATTCCGGAAAAACAGATTATATCGGCGCTTTCTCTGTAACCATAGAAGGAATCGAAAAACATATCTCCCGGTTCATGAAAGAACTGGATGATTATAACAAGATCATCCTGCAGGCGCTGGCCGACCGGCTCGCCGAGGCATTTGCCGAATGGTTACACAGAAAAGTGCGCATGGAATACTGGGGATACGAAAAGTCGGAACAACTGACAAACGAACAACTGATCAGGGAAGAGTATACCGGCATACGCCCCGCCCCGGGATATCCTGCATGTCCGGATCATACAGAGAAATATAAATTATTTCATTTGCTGGGTGGAGAAAAAACAACCGGTATTACGCTCACAGAATCGCTGGCTATGTATCCGGCGTCTTCCGTCAGCGGCTGGTATTTTGCAAATCCGCAAAGTAAATATTTTGGTATCGGAAAAATCAACCGCGATCAGGTGGAGAATTATGCATCGAGAAAAAACATGGAGGTCGCTGACGTGGAAAGGTGGTTACGTCCGGTTTTAGATTATGAAGTGTAGCACTTAAAAAAATGGAGCCGGCTGCAAAAAATGATTCCTGCTGTAAATGAATGTAACTTGAACAGGAATCCTGCTTTACGTCTGATTAAAAAGAATGGTCGTAAATTGCGCGCTGAAAAACTGATAGATCCCAATCATGTGTAACCGAAAATTTGTGCGCAGGTATATTGTATTTGTTATTATGTTGTTTCCGATTTTCGGTCTGGCGCAGCAATCCGGCAGTCAGGTCTTCACATCACCGGTATCCAAAACGCCGGGTAAAAAAGTCAGGAAACATGAATTATATTTCTCCTGGGGATACAACAAGGAATGGTACACCAATAGCAATATCAGTGTAAGTCAGCCCTCGCTCGGCAACTCTTTTACTTTTACAAATGTGAAAGGAGTAGATCACCCCGGCTGGGAAAATGAACAGTTTTTTACAAAGGCGCTCAGTATTCCGCAATACAATTACCGGCTTGGTTATTTTATCGACCGGGATAAAGGATGGGGTGTTGAAATAAATTTTGATCACACTAAATGGTTATTCCCCAATAACCAGATGGTTCATATAAAAGGTAAGATCAATAATCATCCTTTTGAGGGTCAGGTTATGTTTGCCGACAGCGTGGCCGGATCGGATTCAAGTTCATACCATTATCTGAACAACGGCGCCAACTTTTTACTTTTCAATGTGGTGAAGCGATGGCATATCTGGGCAAACAAAAAACAAACCATCATGGTGGATGGATTAGGGAAATTTGGTGTTGGTCCGGTTATTCCGCATGTACAGGTAAAATATTTTGACCAGCCGCAAAATGATCCGCATTTCCAGCTGGGCGGCTGGAATGTGGGTCTGGAAG
>DASXKM010000301.1:0-2273 GCA_036496825.1 Puia sp.
TTCGGATTTCGTGATGAGGTCAACAATGGTTTTTTCTACATCCTCGCTCATTCTCCGGGCACCGCAAACATAGAGTGTCGCACCATTTTCCAGCCATTGAAAAAATTCCTCTGCTTTCTGTCTGATTTTATCCTGCACGTAAATTTTTTCCGGTTGGTCGCGTGAGAAAGCTACATCCAGTTTGTTCAGCACACCGCTTTCCTGCCATTGCTGCAGTTCAGTCTGATAAAGAAAATCGCTGACAAAATGTTGGTCACCATAAAATAACCAGTTGCGTCCGCTGGCGCTGGCAGATTCTCTTTCGCTCAAAAATGCCCTGAATGGTGCAATGCCCGTTCCCGGCCCAATCATGATAACGTCCTTATGATCATCCGGAAGGCGGAACTGTTCATTATGATGAATATAAAAATCAATCGTATCTCCCGCTTTCAGGCTGCATAACAAATCCGAGCACAGTCCGTATTTCATTTCTTCCTCAATAGAAAAAGCATCTCTTGCCACCGTCAGATGAACTTCTCCGTCAACCGTCTCAAGTGAAGACGAAATGGAATAAAGCCGGGGCGTAGTTGGTTCCAGCTGTTGTAAAAAAATTTCAAAATGAGCAGCATCCCTTACCGGATAGGTTTGCAGCAAATTCAGCAGCCCGGTTTTTAAAACAGGAATTTCTGCTTCTACATGGGCGGCGTATTTTGCTACTACACGCTCGGGCAGGTAAACGATATTTAATTTCTTCTGAAGAAGTTCATATACTGAATACGTGTCGTTGCGGTGTACGAAAGTCCTGTCAGGATCGATTCCCGTATGGGTAATGATGGCATCGACTAACGTAATTGGATTGTGCGGCACGATGCCGAGGGAGTCTCCTGGTTTATAATACACATCTTCACAGGCGATCTCAATATGATGTGTTTTTTTGGAAGATCCCCGGTCGTTCAGGTTTATGTTCGTGATAATTTCGCCCTGGTATATTCTTTTCCCCGTAGATTTTTTTACAGGTTTCAGTACGGAATCGGAGACAGTTTGGCTGCCGCTGATTTTTTGAATCACTTCATTCATCCAGTGGTGCGCGTCAGATTCAAAATCAACATCACAGCGCTGGATGCCAACAATACGGGAACCTCCGAGACTACCCAGCTGCAGATCCACATCCTCGCCCGCCTTGCAAAACATCGGATATGATGTGTCGCCGAGGGCGAGCACGCCATATTTTAATTTGGGAAGTTTAAATCCATTCTGGTGAATATGATCGTAAAATTTTTTAGCAGACGCGGGCGGCTCACCTTCACCCTGTGTACTGATTACGGTCAGAAAATATTCCTCTTTTGGCAGATCTGATAAGCGATACTGATCCAGACTCACAAGTTTTGCATGAATTCCTTCCTGTTTGGCACGGGAAGCAAAAATGTTGGCAATCTTTTTCGAGTTGCCGGATTCAGTGCCATAGGCAATGGTGATTTTTTTGTTTTCGCCGCCGGCTTTTGGTGCAGGAGATCCCGCAACGGAAATGCCATTCAGGATACCATCCAGATAACCATTGGTCCAGACTTGTTCCTCTTTATTTAGAGAATCTATAAATTCCCTGATTTGATTCTTTTTTTCCGGGCTCATGCTCTAACCTCCTCTTCCTTATTTTTTGTAACTGGTTTAAAATATAAATCGTTGTCTGAGTTGTTTTCGGCTAACCATTTGAATTCTTTGTGTAGCGATGCCACCCTCCCGACGATGATCAGGGTAGGGGATGTATAGGTTCTGTTCCCGAATTCTTTTTCATATTCGTTTATCCGGCTGCTGAATACTTTCTGGCAGGGGGTTGTGGCCTGTTCAATCACGGCAATGGAAGTTTCCGGATCAATGGAATGATCCAGCAATTGTTTTACGAGTTCACTGGTCGTAGCGCCTGACATGTAAAAGACAAGCGTGTCGCTGGTTTGCGCAAGTTCCTGCCAGTAAGAAGACTGGATAATTTCATTCTTATGCAATGTAAGAAATCGGACTGCCTGCGCGTAATGTCGTGCAGTTAACGGGATACCGGCATAAGCCGCAGCACCGCAAGCTGCTGTGATACCCGGAATAATTTCGTATGAAATATTATATTTATTCAGCGCCTGCAGTTCGTCAAGCAGGTTTGAAAAAACAGATACATCACCACCTTTCAAACGAAGCACTTTCTTTCCCTGTAAAGCATATTCAACAAGTAATTCGTTTATGATATGTTGTGGCGTAGATCCTTCCCTCTTCCTTTGTTTGCCGGCATGTAATATCAGGGCGTTGGG
>DASXKM010000302.1:0-3973 GCA_036496825.1 Puia sp.
TGCCGTTCTTGCCCAGTCGGGCATGCTGTCGATGCTGGTAAAAAAACCACTCATCAACATAAAAATCATCATGAAGAAAAACGCTACGAACATGGCTTGCAACTGGGTGTTGCTAAAAGTGGAGATCAGCAAACCGAACCCTAACAACGCAATCAGGTAAACAGCCGCAAAAAGATAAAGCAGCCCGATGCTTCCAGCGGGGAAAATCCCATATATGAGGTACATGACGGTCAGGCCGATCGTAAACACAATCATGCCGACAATCCAGAAAGGTATCATCTTGCCAAGAATAAATTCCCATTTTTTTATTGGAGTCACATTGATCTGTTCAATCGTACCGATTTCTTTCTCCCTGACAATATTCAACGCCGTTATAAATCCGCCAATCATCGTCAGCAGTAACACCAGGATACCTGGCACCATCAGATATTTATATTCCGCGCGTGGATTGTACCAGTTTGAATAAGTTATATCGATGAGTGAGGACTGCGCTATAGTAGTACCATTGACCGCCTTGGTGTTTACGTCCAAAGAGCGGTTGAAATCCGCTATCACGGCAGTCAGATAACCTCCACCAATAGCCGCTTTTGTTCCGTTGATGGCATCCACTGACATATTCACCTGTTGATGGCCTTCCCTTACCAGGTTGCGTTCAAATCCGTTGGGTATCTCCAGAATAATATCTGCATCACCATTCTCAATTGAATGAAGTGCATCCTTGTAGGATATCGTATTACCCACCATATGGAAATATCCGGCTGACGCAATTTTATTCAGCAGTTTCTGGGAATAGCTGCTGCGATCATAATCAACATAACAAACATTTACATTCTTTACTTCAAAATTTGCTGCCAGCGGTAAAATGATCAGTTGTATATTGGGCAAGGCAAACATCATCGCCAGGATCGTTTTATCCCGGAAAATCTGCCGGAACTCTTTCTGAAGTATGAAAAGCAGTACCTTCATGAAAGCCTGATTTTAAAGTTTTTCAGGGCAATGGCCAGGAGAAACACTGCCATCCCTGTCAGGACAAGCGTTTCCTTCCATATATAACTGAATCCAAGACCCTTTAACATCACTGCCTTAATAATGATATAGTAGTACCGGGATGGAATGACGTTTGAAATCATCTGGAATATCCAGGGCATATTTTCGATCGGAAACATAAATCCGGTGAACAATAACGTAGGCAACATCATACCCATCATGGAAGCGAGCATGGCCGTTTGCTGTGAATTGGTGATGTTTGAAATGAGCAGGCCCAGTGACAGGCAGGTAATAATAAAAAGAATACTCTCGGCAAACAGGAGTACCAGGTTTCCCCTGATCTGCACATGTAGCAGATAAACCGACAAAAGCAAAATAATGATAAAGTTTATGAGCGAAAGTACCAGGTAGGGCACCGCTTTCGCAATCAGCACCCGGATGGGTTTGAAGGGCGATACCAGTAATACTTCCATGGTGCCCATTTCTTTTTCTTTTACTATGGATACGGACGTAAGAGCGGTGGAAACAATCATAAAAATCAGCGCAATGACACCGGGAATAAAGTTTAGCGAACCATTCTGTTCCTCGTTATATAATTGTCTTACCTCGGGTATGATTTGATATGCCGGCTGTGCTGTGGGATTTAATTGCTGTTGATAGGAGGCAATGATAGCGCTGACATAATTCACCAGCACGGTAGCGGTATTGGGGTCCGAGCCGTCCGCTATGATCTGGACCTCCGCCCTGCCCTGTCTCCTGAGATCTTCTGCAAAATTAGCCGGGAAGATCAGGGCGCATTTAATGCTGCCGTCTTTAAACCTTTCTTCTATCTCGTTATAATGCAAAACAGGATCTTTCACGAGGAAATAAGTGCTTGTTTTTATCCGGTTGACGATTTGCTCCGAGTTTATATCATGCGCATTGTCCAAAACCGTAATCCCTATATTTTTCACTTCACTGCTCAATGCAAAACCGAACAATATAATCTGCGCGACGGGCAAGCCAAATAGAATAAGCAGTGTTCTTCTGTCTCTGAACACATGATAAAATTCTTTTCTGATAAATGCGAGTAACTGCTTCATGTTTATTCTCCCCTTTTCGCATTACGTGCCAGCTGATAAAATACATCATTCATGGAATGGGTGTTAAATCTGATTTTCAGATTCGTAGGACTGTCCAGTGCTTCCATGCGCCCGTCCACCATTACCGAAATACGGTTGCAATACTCCGCTTCATCCATGTAATGCGTGGTTACAAATACCGTGATACCATCAGCAGCCGCTTCGTAAATAAGATCCCAGAACTGGCGCCTGGTAACAGGATCAACGCCACCGGTGGGTTCGTCCAGAAAAACAATTTTCGGGCGATGAAAAATGGCTACCGAAAAAGAAAGTTTTTGTTTCCATCCAAGTGGCAACTCTCCCACCAGTTTTTTTGCTTCATTCGCGAGGCCCAGTCTGCTGACCATTTCTTCACCACGTTTTTTTATGTCCGGACGTGACAAACCATAGACTCCACCGTAAAACTCGATATTCTCATAGGTGGTCAGGTTTTCATAGAGAGAAAACTTCTGACTCATATAGCCGATGTTCGCCTTGATCTTACCCTGCTGTTTATATACATTAAAACCCGCAACTGTTGCTTCACCTGAAGTTGGATAAGAAAGTCCGCAAAACATACGCATAGCGGTGGTTTTGCCGGCGCCGTTGGCGCCCAGGAAACCGAATATTTCGCCCACGTTTACATCAAAACTTATCTTATCGACCGCTTCGAATGCTCCAAATTGTTTGGTGAGATTTTTACAGGTTATCGCTTTATTATTATCCATGGTTTCCATTTATGCGACTGCGGTTTCATTTTTCATCATCAGGCGAATAAAACTGTCTTCAATCGTTGGTGTAATGGATTTGGCTTCAAAATCCTGAACGTTGTTTTTAAATGCCATTTCATTCAGGTGGTCAATACCCGCCTGATTATTCGCTTTAAGTGTCACGTGGAGGTATTCTCCAAAAGCAAAACAACTTTCTACAGCGGGATCGGCCCGAAACTTTTTTAGCAAATGGTACATGTCCTTCGCTTTCACTGCGTATAATTTATCCGGAAAACTATTGATGATCTTTTGCGGTTCATCGACCGACATGATATTGCCGTTTTGAATCAGGGCAATCCGGTCGCACAAAGAGGCTTCATCCATATAAGGTGTGGACACCAGAATGCTGATGTCTTGTTGTTTCAGACGTTTCAGCATATCCCAGAATTCTTTTCTGGATACCACATCAACACCGGTGGTCGGTTCATCCAAAAACAATACTTCCGGTTTATGAATGAGCGCGCAGCAGAGAGCGAGTTTCTGTTTCATACCACCGGATAATTTACCGGCAGGCCGGTCACTAAATGGTTTTATCTGATCGTAAATGTCTTTTATTAAATCATAGTTCTTTTCTATCGTCGTATTGAAAATGGTAGCAAAAAAATGCAGGTTTTCTGCCACGGTGAGATCCTGATAGAGCGAAAATTTTCCAGGCATATATCCCACATTATTCCGTATCCACTGGTAATCCTTTACTACATCATGACCCTCCACAGAAGCTTCACCTTTGTCTGCCAGGAGAACGGTAGTGAGAATTCTGAATATGGATGTTTTGCCAGCTCCATCCGGTCCGATCAGTCCAAACAGTTCACCACGCTCCACGTCGAAGGAAACATCATTGACGGCTTTGACCTTGCCTTTGTCATAAGTCTTCACAATATTTTTCAATGAAACCGCAGGCATATGATTTATTGTTTATTCCAGGCCACTTCGCCATACATACCGATCTTCAGATAACCATCGTTTTTCACACTTACTTTGATCGCGTACACGAGGTTGGCCCTTTCATTTTTCGTTTGAATGGTTTTGGGTGTAAACTCAGATTTGTCATTTATCCAGGTGATCACACCATTCGTTTCTTTATAACCGCCCTTACCATCGTCCGTAAAAACTTTT
>DASXKM010000303.1:0-3116 GCA_036496825.1 Puia sp.
CAGGATGAATCTATCTGTCCTGCAATATATTTTAAATAATTGTCCGGATTTTTACCTGCAATATTGTCTTTAATTTTAAGGTCAGGCCTAAACGCCCCGATGACTAAAGAATAGGCTCCGGAGGATAAAATATAACAGGACAAGAAATGAAAACAATACTTGATAAAGCAAGTCGCGATGAATTGATCAGCCGCATCCATATGCTCAACGAAAATAGCAGGCCTGCCTGGGGAAAGATGAATGTTTACCAGATGCTGAAACATTGTTCCTTATGGGAAGAAATGGCATTGAGTAAGAAACATTATAAACGCAACTTTCTTGGACGCATTTTTGGAAAGATGGCCAAGAAAGATTTAATGAAAGATGCACCTATGAGAAGGAATTCTCCCACAATTCCGGATCTCCGTATCAACGGCATGGGTGATGTGGCCCTGGAAAAAAAGAAATGGATTGGGCTGATTGAAGAATACGCAGTATTGTCAAATCCCGTTTTTATTCATCCCTTCACCGGGAAAATGACAGGCGAAGAAACCGGAAGAATGTCTTACAAACACGCCGATCACCACCTGAGGCAATTTAATTGTTAGAACCGGATGGCAATATAAAGTTGATTTGCAACAACAAAATATAATCGCCGCCATCAGGGTTGCCGGATCCTGCAATTATTTCTATTTTGTCGCACCTTAAACAAACTCAGCTATTCCATGCGGCTAATCACGACCCTTTGCATTTGTATATTCGCTTTCTCCTGTTCAAGAACAAATCAACCCATACCTCAGCCGAGTCCTGGTCCAGGACCTGCACCAGATCCTCAGACTCCGTTTGTTCATACTTTAACTCTGCTGGATAGCTTTATGTTTTATACATTAGGTCCGAAAGAGATTACGTTTTCTAAAGGAGAAATGAAATACGACGGATCCGGAAGGTTGACGGATATATATAGCACAACAACTGATACAACAGAAGATGGCCAGCCACTTCGCCCGGATACTTTAGATTTTATTTTGACATATCGGGGGTCTGACACACTGCCCATGGCCTATACAAATTATACTGCTGATTTATCGGCTTTATCGGGTCACGGATTTCTAAGTTATGATGATCAGGGACGGATGAGCCAGGATTCCGGTACCAATGGACAGAATTCCTGGTTATACAAATATCAGTACAACGAAAGACAAATCACACAAAGCTCAGGTAACGGGACGGATTCAATTATTATAGTAAATGACAACATAGTCTTATGGAAAGAATTTTTGAATATCTATAGTTTTACCTATAGTGATTATCCGAATCCGTTTTATCAACCGGCATTGGCAAAACATATTGCTCCATTGATGGTGTTTAACAGCATTGATATATTTTCTAAGAATCTATACAACAGTTCCACTTCCCGGTACGTTAATAATGATCCATACCAGGTTGTAAATTATTTCTGGACAACGAATTCGAATGGTCAGGTCATATCCGGAATCGGAACAGACGCCAAAACGGGAGCGGTCATTCAATATTTCTGGTTTACTTACAGATAGAGTACTTGTCATAGTTTATGTCAGGGACGATTTTTGCATGTATTCGATGTGAGATTACAAAAAGGGATACACCGGCAAAGGGAATAAACAAATCCTTTAGTCGGTTATTCTAACGTTTATTTTATGATCACCAGAATCTGGCATGGGCGCACATCATTGGAGAACTGCGATTTGTATCTTCGCTTTTTATCAGACAAAGGCACGAAAGAATATTTACAAACACCCGGAAACCTTTCGGTAAAAGTCTGGCGCCAAAAAGCGGAAGACTGTTGTCATTTCTGGACGGTTACCGAATGGAAGGATATCGATTCAGTGAAAGCATTCGCGGGAGAAGATTACGAGAAGGCAGTTTACTATCCGGAGGACGAAGGCGTATTACTGGAGTTTGAGGAACAGGTTATTCATACAGAAACCTATATCATCAGCTAACGGGTTACGATATACGAATGCTTCGCCACCTGCTTTTCCTTATTTTTCTTATATTGGAGAGCTGATTCATCCAAATCACTTATCCAAATCATGAATATCTCCTGGCTGTATTTTCTGCCCTCCTTTCTATTTTTCGTTTTGGTAATCCTTTTTTTCGCGGGGTTTTCAATTACTGGTTTTCTTCTGGTCAGGAAATATGTTGAAAGATGGCTTGGGAAACCACCCGCCCAAAATGAAGTCCTCAGCTATTATATTTCAGCTACCGGAGTCGTATACGGTATCACGCTTGGCCTCATCGCCGTGGGTGTCTGGGACAATTATATTCACGTGAATATCAAAGTGGAAGAAGAAGCCGCCACGCTGAGCGACCTGTACAGGGACATATCCAGCTATCCGCAACCGGCTAGAGACAAAATGGGAATGGAACTGAGATTATATACCCACTATGTGATCCATGAGGCATGGCCATTGCAATCGGAAGGCATCGTTCCGATTGGAGGTGTGGATCATATGAATAACTTTGAGAAAATATTATATTCCTATAATCCTTCAACAATGGGAGAGCAGGTGCTTCATGCTTCTGCGCTTCGAAGCTTTGATAACTATGTATTGTTGCGCAGACTCCGAATCCAGAATGTGTCAAAGGGGGTACCGGTGATGATCTGGTGGGTTGTTTTTTTTGGTGCGCTGATCAATTTGATCCTTTCCTGGCTTTTCGTCGTAAAAAACAGATCCTTGCATATACTGATGAACGGTTTGCTCGGCGCCCTGATTGGCGCCCTGGTATTTCTGATTATCGTTTTGGATTTTCCATTCCGGGGCTGGTTCAAAGTAAGTTCGGAGCCCTTCGAATATGCCTATGAACAACTGATGAAATGACGCATATTCTTAACTGGAGGCTGACAGTTCTTGGGTGTAATTTTATGTCTGCCGGTATATTCATTTAAAGGTTTATGAAACAGTTTTTGGCCTTTTCATTTCTTTTGATTGCCATGAGTTCGTTCGGACAGGCCACTGCCAATGCCGACACGATTAGTTTTTGTTTTATAAAATTGAAAGTACCGCCAGGATGCATTGCGACAACTGAGTATCAGATAAAATGTGATGATTATTCGATGAGCTGGGCTTATCTCACTCCGCAGACCCTGCAAACAA
>DASXKM010000304.1:0-6971 GCA_036496825.1 Puia sp.
ACCGTTTGCAAAAGCATGTACACAATCAGCACAAAAATTCCGGCAATACCAATACTCAGCGGCACCGTGCGTTGGGGATTTTTTATTTCTCCGCTGGCCCCGAGCGATGTTTCAAAACCTGCAAAGGCAAAAAACAAAATCAGTGTGGCATCTGAAAATGTTTTAAGCGCAGGCAGATGATCCCAATGCAGGTTTGATGATTTCACGTAACCGAATCCGAAAATGATGATGCCAAGCAGAGGGAGCAGCTTTATGATCGTGATCAGCTTTACAGCAATCATACTTTGCTTCGCCCCAAATACATTTATCAATATCATAAACCCGGTGAGGATAAAAAATAATACAGCCCGCATCAATGAATTTGCAAAGACCGGAAACAAGCCTGCCAATGAATCAGCTATAATATTCATCAGTGCGGCGCTGCTTATGATACTCCATCCAAAAAAATACATCCAGTTCACAATGTAGCCGGGAAGCTTACCAAATGCAGCTTCCACATAAGCATAAGAACCACCGCTGGTTGTAACGCGGCTGCCTATTTCTGCATAGCATAGCAGAATAGTTGCCAGCAGAATGCCGCAAAATATATAACCAAATACGCTGAAGGCTCCCAATGCAGCGCTCACAATGGCCGGAAGTGCAAAAATACCTGCACCAATCACACCGCTTATAATTGAAAGTGTAAGCCCGGGAACTCCGATCACGCGTCTCAAACCTTCGTCAGAGCTGGCAGTTGGCATGGTTGTATGGTTAATGATAATTGACTTCTGAATGTTGAAGACATTCTTTTATGAATGTATACTTTTATTCGCAATGACCGCACGATGCCGGGCTACTTAGCGGTCCGGGCCTGAGCTTAAGTCATGATATCGTGAAAGCCCATGGCGGCGAAATCATGTTACATGAAAAAGAAAATCAGGGAACTGAATTTACCATTATTTTACCTGCGCAGACGGGCGTGTTTGTGTTCAATTTTTCATCATTTTACCGGGGCCATCAGATCTTCGGCAGCAACGATCTGCCATTTATCGTTTCGGAACAGCCAGGTGTCTGTCCAGACAAAACGACCCGTCAGTGGTTCCCCGGAATAACGAACCCATGTTTCATCTCCCTGCGCCACAGCCATGTTGCCATAGAAGCGAATCTTTACATCATTAAGGTGATTTGACTTAAAGTATTTTGGACCTCCGGCCGAACTATGAACTTCATGATCTTTTGTGTACTGCACACCTTTTGTGTCGACGCCAATAAAATCATCCGCTAAGATTCTCTGAATTACTGTTGAGTCGCCGGACGCTACTGATTCAGCCCATTGTTTTTCAGACTCTGTAATGTACTGTCTGGCTTTTTCGTAATCTATATTGGCAGTTTGAGCCTGCAGGTTATGGCTGTTCACAAAAAAACAAATGCCCAATACAAGAATAATCGGTTGTCGTATTCTTTTCATTTTTATATTTTTTCAAATGAAAGATACGACGCCAGGTTACACCATTGGAATCAAATTCAGTAAACCCAAATCGTTGCCTTACTCACCAGTCTGGCTGCTGTGCTGCACCTGCTTTTCAAACTCGGAACTTCCGTTGTTCCTGCTGTAGAATATTTACTGTGTAACGGTGGAGTACCCGTGGGCAACAAGATGTGCTATATATATCATGATTGTGCGCCCAATATCGCCTCAGACGTCCTTACGCGTTTTACATTCAAATGGGTTCGCGGAAGCGATCTTTTACTTGTGCTTGCGACCATTGATGAAAATGACAAAGTAACCAGAAAATCAATCAATAGTTATGGCGATCTGGATATTGTGCCAAGACCCATGTATTTCCGGAAGGTATCTGCCAATCAGATCAGTATGTTCGGTACTGTATTCAAAGTTTTTGGTTTTCCCGATGAAGCGATCGGTGTATTGACAATGCATTGATTCTATGAACGGTCAAATCCCGGGTGGTCACTTATCCGGAATTTTTGGGCTTCCCGGCTGGGTCACACCGGTCATCTATTACCTGATTTTTTTTCCTGTCACTTTCTGTCCATTTTGATATAGTATGAGATGGTCCGTTTTTCCGTCGGCGCCGGGAATAAATTCGACCTGGGCGTCTACAACTTTATAAAAGAAAAAATTGTTTTTTTCGGCATACAAATCAGCTTTGGGTTGTCCTGTTGCCTGCGCCTGGAGCCTGCCATTTCCCAAAGTGATCATGATATGAAAGGTGGGAACCAGTTCGTACTCTCCAACATATTTATTTAATGTATTCGTATCGAGAATGATTTCTTTTGTTTCTTTGACGACAGGACCAACGTTATCTGAATTCAATTTTTTACCCTCTTTCTTCTGACCATTTTGGTGTAATACCAGGTGATCGGTTCTACCGTCCGGACCCGCGACGAATTCCAACTGCGCGTCTACTACTTTCAGAAAGAAGAAGCTGTCTTTTTCAGCAAATAAAGCATTTTTCCCCTGGCCCGTGGCCTGCTCGAAAAGATGACCATTTTCCAGAGTTATATAAATGTGAAAGGAAGGTGCGAGTTCGTATTCGCCGACATATTTCTTCAGGGTTTGCGTGTCAACCACGATCTCATTTCTTTTGGCGGGTACATCGGGTGTTTTACCATTGAACATTCCGTTGATGTCATTTGATATTTTTGACGGATTGTTGGAAGCCACATTACTCAGCACGATAATGCAGAGCTGATCTTCGGGCACACGAAGTATATAGGAAAGAAAACCCGTTATTCCGCCTCCGTGCTGGACAGTTTTTTTGCCGTATGCATCACTGACACCCCACCCGTACCCGTAGTTCGACTGATATGCAGTGAATGCTTTTTGAAGCAAGGCCTGGTTCACGATCTGGTCTGTATACAATGCGCGGTCCCATTTATACAAATCTCCGACGGAAGTATATATGGCACCTGCAGCAAAGGAAACGGATGAATCCACGATACCGACCGGCGCCGTCAGGTCAGCTCCATAACCGGTTGCCTTGTCAGCGTTTTTCAAATGTGTAAAATCGAATCCTGAATGGCTCATGCCCAGGGGTTCAAAAATATTTTCCCTGACTACCCTGAAATAAGATTTGCCGGTTACTTTTTCAATGATCATACCCAATAAAATATATCCCGAATTGCTATAGTTCCATTTTGTTCCGGGGGAAAAGTCCAGGGGTTTGTATTCAAAAAGCGACAGCAGGCTATCGCGCGTGATCGGATGTTCTGAATGGTCACGCATAAAATCCGCGTCGTTTGTATAATTATAGACTCCTGCAGTATGGGTCAGCAGATATTCTACAGTGATGGAATCGCCCTTGGGATATTTTGGAATATATTTTGACAATTTGTCCTGAAGCGTCATTTTATTTGTGGCCACCAGCTGAAGTATGATGGCGGAAGTAAACTGTTTTGTGATCGAACCGATCTGGTACAAGGTATTGGCCGTGTTCAAAAGGTTTTCCTTTTTATTACTGAAACCATAACCCTTCTCCAGAATGATCTTTCCTTTCTCGGCCACCAATACGGTGCCGTTAAACGCATCTTCTTTCGTCTTCAGTGTCAGGAAGCTGTCCAGCTTCGCCGTCGTAACCTGTCCAAAAACGAAAGCCTGGATCAGCAGGAGGATAGAAAGAATGGCGTGTTTTTTCATTGGCTATGCATTTATCGGGAGTAAAAGTACAGATTCAAAATCTATGAATATTTACAATGGTCGTGTGAGATTTTTATTTAAATTACATACCGGCTATGATCCTGCTTTTGGAATTGAACTTCCCGGAAACTCCACTACTACAAGACCCGGCTCTTTTGATCAAATCCAGTATTCTTCGCTCCATGCTTTTATAGATATGGATTCTGAAATTTTTTTTCATGGAAATACGTATCCGCAAATATTTATTAACCTGAATAAATTTTAGTTTATGGTGAAAATTACAATTACGGGATTTGATCCCAAAACCTGGGATCTGATATTCGATGGTGATGGCGTTCAGTTCACAAGAGGCGAAAGGGAGGCTAAACGCAAGGAAGTGGTAAAATGGCATGTGAATGATGATAGTAGCGTTTTTGAAATACTTATTTACAACAAACCTTCGCCACCTTCTCCAAGCACGAATATATGGGAAGAACTTCCCCATTTAGATGCACTTTCAAAAAACTGGAAAGGAAAGGTAAGCAAGACCGCACCAAATACCGTTAAATGGTGGTATAGTATTGATTGGATCGATAAGGACAGTAATAAGCATACCTATGATCCAAAAATTATCGTGAATACTCCTTTAGGGTGATGTTCAAATCTATTCCCGGCAATGCCCGTTATATTTTAACAGGCTTTCTTTTTTTTATTGCTCAGATTGTCTCCGGACAGGATCAGAATATTGCAGATAGCCTGGCCGCGATCTATCATAATAATATTCTGGAGGATTCTGCTAAACTGGAATTACTCAAGAATCTTTCCTACAATGAGATGAGGGATCTGAACCGCGGTTTACAATACGCCGAGGAACTCATCAGCCTCGCAAAAAAGAAAGGCAGTGACCGGTACCTGCATATTGGCTATTTTCAAAAAGGAAATAAAGAAAGACTACAGGGCAATTTGCAGGAAGCCCTGGATGATTATTTGAAAAGTGTGGAAGCTGCCAGGAAAGCAAAAGATACGATTGGCATTGGAAATGCTTATGGCGCCATTGCAGACAATTATTCGATCTCAAGGGATCATGTAAATGCCATGCTCTATTACAATAAGTCGATCCATATTCTTCGTAAAACAAATGACTCCATCAACCTGGCTTCTGCCATTTCGAATGCCGGCGATGAATACCTGAATGATAAGAATTATGATTCGGCACTTTTATATTTTACTGAATCAGAAATCATTTTCAAAAAGGTCCATTACTCCATCGGGATGGCTTATTGTATGGGAAATATCGGAATGGTATACGCCGGCACCGGAAAAAGAGAGCTCGCTGAAAAAAACATCAACGACGCCTTGCAGATATTGGAAGCAGCGCAAAATTATTATCCAATCAGTGTTTACCTGATCTCGATGGCCGATATCTATCAGCAAAAAGGAGATATTTCCACTGCCCTGGTCTACGCAAAAAGAAGCCTGGCTCTTGCAAAACTTTACGGCCTGAAAGAGCAGATCGGTGATGCCAACCGAGAACTCTCGGATCTTTATAATGCGAAGGGACAGCCCGCTAAATCCCTCCTGTTTTATAAAAATTATATCGTCTACCGGGACAGCGTGAATAATATCAGGTCGGTGCAAAAAATGGCCGACCTGCGCAGGAATTACGAGATTTCCCAGAAACAAATTGAAGTGGATCTGCTGAATCAGGAAAAGCGTAACCAGCGAATTATGGTGATCTCACTTTTCATCATCCTTGGTTTGACGGCCATTCTGCTGACCACCCTGTACTGGTATTACCGGTCTATTTCAAGAGAAAAGAAAAGATCGGAGGCGCTCCTGCTAAATATATTACCTGCAGAGACAGCAAAGGAATTAAAACTCAGCGGTAAGGTGGACGCGGTAAGATTTGATGAGGTGACGGTGGTGTTTACTGACTTTATTGAATTTTCAAAATCAGCGGAACAGGTAGAGCCGGAGCAACTGGTAAGAAGTCTTGGATTTTATTTTAAAGCTTTTGATGAAATTACGACAAAATACGGGCTGGAGAAAATCAAGACGATTGGTGATTCCTATATGTGTGCATCCGGTCTTCCAACCGCAACAAAAAGCCACGCAGTGAATGCCATTCTCGCCGCGAAAGAAATGACCGACCTGGTTAAAACAGAATTGAGTGCTCCCGATGGCATTACTCATTTTGAGATCCGGATAGGTATTCATACAGGACCTGTTGTAGCGGGTATCGTAGGAATCAAAAAATGGCAGTATGATATCTGGGGCGATACCGTAAATATTGCATCGAGAATGGAATCCGCCTCAAAACCCGGCCGGATCAATCTGTCTGAATCCACTTATCAGATCATTAAAGACGAATTTCCCTGCGAATACCGCGGAGAAATTGAAGTAAAAAACCTGGGTTGTTTAAAGATGTATTTTTTGAGCTATTGAGTGGAAGAGAATGCTTTCGTGATTTCGTAGATATATTCCAATCCGTCATAAAATTCCTTTACGCCGATTCTTTCATCTTTTCCATGGGCGCGGTTATCGTCGACATCAGTAGGATGGAAAGAACAGCGGTTTTTTTTATTGACTATGCATTTATCGGGGTTACCTGGATTTACAGAATTTGTATCATGCGATCCCACTAACGATAAATCCAGGAAAGGAAATGATAAAATTACCTTCCAGTTTATCTCTTTCAATGATCTCCCACCATTTCTTTATTTCATCCTCTGTAAACACCTGCTCTGCAACGCCCGTCTGTAAAATTCCTTCATAGATTCTTTTCGTGATAACCAAAGTGGCATCTGTGCCTCCTGTATAATTAACACCCTGAGCGGTTACCTCTCTGAATCCGGAATTTCTGAACTGATGAAATAATTCGCCACCGACCCGTCCTCTTGGAAAACTATCCGATGCGTAACGCACAATTTTTCTGGTTAAGGATTTGTCCCTGTGCGGGATGACGATGGAATCCCAGTCGAAATCGAAAATAACGAGCCTGCCATTCGTCTTCAGGAGTCTTTTGAATTCACCGAGAACGGCAGGCGTGTCTTTTATATACATCAATACCCTTTCAGACCGGATGCAGTCGAAAGAATGATCAGCAAAGGGCTGATGCATTGCATCGGCGACTAAAAATTCCACCGGCAGCGATGACATGGCAGCCCGGCTGCGGGAGATATCCACCATGACAGCGCTCAAATCCGTGCCGGTTACCCTGCCTTCTGTGCCAACCAGTTTCGCAAACTCCATAGCCTGCGTACCTATGCCGCAACCGACATCCAGCACATGATCTCCTTTTTGAATAGCCAGTTGCTTTATTTGTAATTCGAAAGATTTTATTACGTCGGGTAGA
>DASXKM010000305.1:0-4499 GCA_036496825.1 Puia sp.
TATGAGTGTATTCCTTCAGCCAGAGCCGAAGTGAAACCGCATGCTCCGAGAATGGAAAAATTATTTATTGACAAGGAATTTATTGGCGCCGTGATCGGACCAGGCGGTAAAATTATCCAGGAAATTCAAAGAGAAACCGGCGCTACCATAAATCTGGAAGAAGTAGGTAACCAGGGTGAAGTGAGTATATTCAGTCCATCGAAAGAAGGACTTGATAAAGCGGTTGCATGGATCAAAGGAATTGTTGCCGTTCCTGAAATAGGAGCTGTTTACGAAGCGAAGGTAAAATCCGTGATGCCATATGGTGCGTTTGTTGAATTCATGCCCGGCAAACAGGGATTGCTTCATATCAGTGAAATCAGCTGGAAGAGACTGGAAACGATGGACGGTGTGCTGAATGAAAATGATATGGTGAAAGTGAAACTGATCGGATTGGACAGCAAAACCGGCAAATTTAAACTGAGTCGTAAAGTGCTGATGCCAAAACCGGAAGGCAGGCAACAGGAACAGGCTGAGGGGCCGAGGCGTGAGGCTTAAGGCATAATATAAGTGTGGTGAGTGTGGATGTTCAGGAATGTAGGAATTCGAAATTGAATTTGTAAATAACAGTATGAAAGTGTGGGCTCGAATCTAAATAAATTCAAGGCAACATTTTCACACTGTCATTTGTAAATTTAATTTGGCCATTTTTACATCTTTACTCTTCCACACTCACCACACTTGTTTTGGGCTTTAGGCCTTAAGCTTTTAGCTTTACGCCTGATGAACCGTTATATACAAATATCCATTGACACGCTGAACGCGGAAGAGTCGGACATTTTTGTAGCGCGCCTGAGTCAGTCCGGCTTTGAAGGATTTGAAGAAGAGCCGGGAAAACTTCATGCTTTTATTCCTGAGACATTGTACGATGCGATGAAGATTGAAAAAATAATCGCTGAGATAAAAGGCGTTGCCGATCCCTTTCATACCTTATTTCAAAAAGAAGTTATTGAGCCGCGGAACTGGAATTCGGAATGGGAGAAAGATTTTGAACCGGTCATCGTTGAAAAATTCTGCGCCATCCGAGCACATTTTCATGAACCGGTTCCGGATGTGCAATACGATATCATCATCACACCCAAAATGAGTTTTGGTACCGGACATCATGCCACCACTTACATGATGCTTGCTGCTATGGAGCGTCATGATTTGCGGCAGCGTACGGTGCTTGATTTCGGCACAGGTACCGGTGTACTCGCTGTTCTTGCCTGCAAAATGGGCGCAGGAGCGGTGCTGGCAATCGATTCAGATGAATGGAGTATCGAAAATGCGAAGGAGAATATAGCGGTAAATGACTGTGAAATGATTCAGATCGAGTTAAAGGATTCTCTTACCGGGACCGGACAATTTGATTTTATACTGGCCAATATCAACCTGCGCGTTATACTCGAAAACATGGATTCTGTACGACAACATTTGAAACAAACAGGCGTTCTGATAGGCAGCGGTGTCCTGGAATCAGACGAAGCAAGAATCAGGGAAAAGGCCACCACAGCCGGTTTTACTTTTGAATTGCAGATGATCAGAGACAACTGGATGAGTTTCAGTTTAAAAAATCAGTAATTCAATGTAAAATCATAAGGGTTTGATGGCTTTTTTTAATTAATTTTGAAATCCAAGCACTCCTAGCCGTCCATGAAGGAAGTTCTATTTATTCTGTTTGCTTACCTAATCGGTTCTATACCAACGGCTGTGTGGATTAGCCGTTATTTTTTTGGCGTTGATATCCGGGACTATGGAAGCGGAAATGCGGGGGCCACCAATACTTTTCGTGTGTTGGGATCAAAATGGGGTTGCATCGTGATGTCCGTTGACGTTTTAAAGGGATTCGTCGCTACCAGTCTCTACATATTACTGCCTTTTTACATGCATAATGAATGGGACAGAACCAATCTGATGGTTGGTCTTGGCCTTGCAGCGGTTGTAGGTCATATATTTCCGCTATGGGCCGATTTCAGGGGCGGGAAGGGGATTGCGACCCTGTTTGGAATGATCCTGGCCATCCAGCCACTCGTAGCCCTGTATTGCGTGGGTGTTTTTCTTCTTTGCCTTTATCTGACAAGATTTGTATCACTAAGTTCCATATTGGCCAGTATCGCTTTTGCTGTATTGATCCTTTTTATCTTTAATGAGAAAGAGCCACTTTACCGGTTTTTTTCCATTGCCGTGGCCCTGCTCGTGATACTGACCCATCAAAAGAATATCAGCAGATTACTGCGGGGGAGTGAAAGCAAAATTCCCATATTAAAGTACCGCGATAAAAAACGACCCAGAAGACCTGGATCTCAAATTTAATTAACGGCTCATAAGTCATATTCGTTCAATCTATTACCCTTTTCCGTTCCGGAAACAAATGGTATTACCCTTTTTTGGCTGACAAGGATGATTTTCTTTTAACGGAGGTTAATTTTTCGTTACCTTTGCAGCCCCTGAAGGCGCTTCCGCAAACAAAAACATATAAAGCATGTCATTAACTTTATTGGAAAAGTTGGAACTCAAAGATGAAAAAAGCATTTTAATTCAGGGTCTTCCTTCTTCGATAGAGAAGCAGTTTGCAAAACTGGCTTTTGCAAAGAATGTAACACCGCTCCTCAAGATTAAGAAAATCGATTTTGCCCTGGTTTTTGCTGTAAACGAAACACAGCTGAGAGGCATTATCCACGAAGTATTGCCGGCCCTGGGTAAGGGAGGCAAATTCTGGGTTGCTTATCCGAAGACCAGTTCAAAAATTGCAACTACACTTAACCGGGAATGCAGCTGGACCTGTATAACGAACGCAGGGTTCGAAGGCAGCACCGAAATTACCCTGGACCATGTGTGGACGGCTACCCGTTTTGAAAAGGCGGTGATTTCCGGTCCGGCACTGATGAACAGGAAGGCTGAGGCGCTGGTTGGATAATTGACAATGGATAATTGATAATTGTCAGATTTTCACGATCACTGTACCGGATTGTCCCATGAGCTGTTTCTCCATTTGTTTCAGATGAAGATGTGTTTGCATGTACATCATTTGTTCGTCCGGGTTTTTTGATTTTTCGAGATCTTTCTGATTCATGATCATCAGACGCTGGATTTTCCTCAGCTTGAGGTAGGTGAGTGTCGATCTCACTTCTTCGAGATATAACTCTTCTCTTGACGGTATTTTTCCCTCATAATGTGTCTTCCAGTTTTCGCTTACTTCATAGGGGAAGTCCATAATAGAAACTACCAGTGCCCCCAGGGCCTGGTCTTCGTGATATAAGAAATTCCTGGCAGTTGGTTCCAGCTTTTGTTCGTACCAGGTTCTATAAAGATCCAGCACGCTGTAGAGGCTGTTGTTGTCAAACATCTCCTTGTCTTCCAATTCCGGAAGCAGATATTCCGCAACTGTTTTTTCCTCATCCCATTTGCGCAGACCGAATTCGAGCAGTGACCGGATGATGGCCCGTTCCTGTTGTTCGTCACGGTTTAATAAATCATCCAGTTCTTCATCCAGGAAAATTTTTTCCGTCTGTTCAGTTTCTGCGACAGATTCCCTGGCGCCTGTTTTTGATTCATACCTGCCGATCCGTTCGCGGATAAATTTATTAACAAGCGTATTGAGGCCGTTTTCATCGATTTTCAATAATTCCGAAGAACGCCGGATATAATCCTGCTGTCTTGTAAAATCTTCCGCTTTATTGATTCTTGAGATGGTTTCTGCTATCTGGCTGACCAGCTTTGCTTTCTGGTTACTGTCGCCCGCGGCAGCTGCCAGTGATGTTTCCAGCTGAAATAAAATGAAATCTTTTTTTTCAGACGCCACAAAATCTCTGAAGGCGGCAGCGCCTATTTTTTTTACATAGCTGTCCGGATCTTCCTGGCCGGGTATCAATACCAGTTTCACCTGCAGGCTTTCTTCAAAAGCCAGGTCCATTCCGCGCTGTGCAGCTTTGATACCTGCCGCGTCACCATCGTAAATGATTGTGAGGTTGGATGTATATTTTTTTATCAGGCGCAATTGGTCCGGCGTTAGAGAAGTACCTCCGCTGGCAACCACGTTCTCAATACCAGCCTGATGCAGGGCGACGACATCTGTGTATCCTTCCACCAGCAGACATTCATCGGCTTTATCGATGGCCTGCCTGGCAAAATAAGAACCGTACAAGAGTTTGCTTTTTACATAAATCTCATTCTCCGGGGTATTGATATACTTTGGTGAACGGTCGTTATTACGAATCACGCGCGCACCGAAACCGGCGATTTTTCCTATCGGACTATGAATCGGAAAAATAATCCGGCCTCTGTAGTTATCCATCGCCCGGCCATCGCGCATAACGACGAGACCACTTTTCTGTAGAAGTTCCGGATTATATCGTGCTGTGATGGCTTCGGTAGCGAAGGCGTCAGGTGCTGAAGGATTGTAACCCAGCTGAAATTTTTCAATGACCGCCGCGTCGAAACCGCGCTCCTGCAGGTAACCGAGTCCTATATTTTGTCCT
>DASXKM010000306.1:0-3285 GCA_036496825.1 Puia sp.
TCCGTGTTGTAATTATTATAAGCAGCGCCAAAGTTTTCCAGTTTTTTCTGCACCATGTATTTGCCTTCGTCTGCGATGTGACGCTTTTCTTCTTTGAGCGCATCCTTCACTTTACTCTTTGCCTTGGCAGTAACCACATAATTGATCCAGTCTTCGGTGGGCTTTTGTTTACTGGAAGTAATGATCTCCACCTGGTCTCCGCTGCGCAGTTTGTGGCTGATGGGCACCAGTTTGTGATTTACTTTCGCACCGATCGTCTGCTCTCCGATTTTACTGTGGATAGAAAAAGCGAAGTCGAGCGCAGTGGATCCCAATGGCAGCATTTTTACGTCGCCCTTGGGGGTGTACACGTAAATATCTTCGGCCAGGAAACTGGTTTTGAAATCCTGGAGAAAATTGATCGAATCATTATCCTCCATGGTCAGCACTTCGCGGATCTGCTGGAACCATTTATCAAAACGACTCTCGTCGCTGGTTCCTTCTTTGTATTTCCAGTGTGCGGCGAGTCCTTTTTCTGCGATCTCATTCATGCGCTTGGAGCGGATCTGTATTTCCACCCATTTACCCTGCGGCCCCATGACGGTTGTATGCAAGGCTTCATAACCATTTGATTTTGGATTACTCAGCCAGTCGCGCAACCTTTCCGGTGATGGTGTGTATTCATCCGTAATTATGGAATAGACTTTCCAGCAATCCGCTTTCTCCCGTTCCGGTGGTGAATTGATAATGATCCGGATGGCGAAGAGATCATAAACCTCTTCAAAGACGACGCCCTTTTTGCGCATTTTTGTCCAGATGGAATGTATGCTTTTGGGTCGGCCGTGTATTTCGAAATCAAATTGCGCATTATCCATTTGTTCGCGCAGAGGCCTGATGAACTCATTGATATAGCGTGAACGTTCGCGCTTTGTTTCTGCCAGTTTGCGTGCAATCTCTTTATACTCCTCCGGCTCAAGATATTTCATCGCCAGGTCTTCGAGTTCGGTCTTGATATTATACAGACCCATACGATGGGCGAGTGGTGCAAATACATACACTGTCTCAGACGCGATTTTAAGCTGCTTCTCGCGTTTCATATAGTCCAGCGTGCGCATATTATGCAGCCGGTCTGCCAGTTTGATGAGGATTACCCGCGGATCATCGGTGAGTGTAAGCAGGATTTTCTTGAAATTTTCTGCCTGCTGGGAGGCATTCACATCGATGACATTTGAAATTTTCGTGAGCCCATCCACGATACGGGCTATCTCGTTGCCGAAATCCCGCTCTATATCTTCCAGGCTGATATCCGTGTCTTCCACCACGTCGTGCAACAGGGCACAGATGGTTGACCTGACGCCCAGGCCGATTTCTTCCACGCAAATCTGGCTGACGGCCAGCGGATGAAGGATATAGGGTTCGCCGCTTTTTCGGCGCATGGTTTTATGGGCTTCTGCGGCCATTTCAAATGCGTCCCGCACGTGCTCCTTATCCCCGGCCTTTAATTTTGGTTTCAGAGAACGTAAAAGCGCACGGTACTCCCTCAGAATCAACCGTTTTTCCTGTTCTTCCGTCAAATTATACTTCGGAATTGCCGCTACAGTATCCATTCTCACGAATTTACGAATAAAGCCTAAAGCTTAATGCCTAAAGCCTAAAACTGTCTTGAGACATAAAGTCGCGGGCTCGTCAAAGTCCACAGTTCACACAACAAAAAAATCGTTACTTTCGCGCTCCTTCTGCTTTAGGCTTTAGGCTTAGATGCGGGTGTGGCGAAATTGGCAGACGTACCAGACTTAGGATCTGGCGCCGCGAGGCATGTAGGTTCGAGTCCTATCACCCGCACGAGAGGCTGATTCAGAAGAATCAGCCTTTTTTATTGCCGCGAGGTCTAGGTTCGAGTCCTATCACCCGCACGAGAGGCTGATTCAGAAGGCACATTGCTTCCGATCATGCGCCGCCCGTTTTCTTTCATAACACTGTTTACCTCCACCCTTATTCCGGAGCCACGCACGGCCCTCAGGTGATCCCCATAAGTCTTGCTGTTCACTTTTATCTTCCCTTTTTCGGGTCTGTCGAAAGAATCCGATTTTTTAGGCCTTCCCATATTCTGGATGAATTCCTCTAATTTAAAAAGAAAACGACATTTTAAGGAATTAAAAATGTCATTTCCAGAGACCTTATAGAGAGAATATAGAGACCTTATAGAGACTTTTCCTTTGTATGCAGAGTATATGCAAGGCAGATGCAAAAGGGATGCAAGGCTGTGTTGCCTTATGGAAAATCCTTTTTTGAGTTTAAAAAATAGTCGCGGATCGTTTTGCCCCGGCCCCGCCTTTGCAATTCAGATAGAACGAATCCAGAATCAATCCAGAATTCATCCAGAACTCAACTGCTACAAAGCCGGAAGCGCGCTGCATTCTTGAAAAGTTGCCAGGTTCTCTCAAATCGACACTACCTGGCTCTATTTCTTACAAAATTCCTGAAGCTGATTTCTTTTTTTCGGATTGCGCGGCATACCCTTTTGCCTGCATGATACGAATCGTTCGTATTTATAAATCTGTTCGGTTTTCTTAACATCTATGAAAACCGGCTGTTTTGCACAATGAGGTCTCCTTCAGTTTTAGCCTCAGTTCAAGGCGTATTTGTTGGGCATTTTCCGTAGTTTTGCAGCCCGTTTCTAAAAGGTGATCTGCGCCGGCTGGAAACTTCTTTAAAAAATAATATATGAGCACGGTTACCAGGGAGAATATTGGTTTATTAAATGACAAGATCGTCGTCAGGATTGAAAAAAGCGATTACCTGCCTTCTTTCGAAAAATCATTAAAAGAATATGGTAAGAAAGCTAATATTCCGGGTTTCCGGAAAGGAATGGTTCCCACCAGCCTCATCAAGAAGATGTATGGCAATTCTGTTTTTACGGATGAAGTGCTGAAAACCGTTGAAAAGAAACTGACCGATTATATGAGTACGGAACAACTGGAAATTTTCGCCCAGCCGCTGCCTCTTCCTGAAAATGATGCCAGCAAAATCAATTTTGTACAACCGGATGATTACTCATTTGCATTTGAAGTGGGTCTGAAACCCGCGTTTACACTGCCCGACCTTCCGGCGCTTACTCCTACCCGTTATCAGATCATGGTAACCGATGAAATGGTGAATGACGAGATCGACCGGCTTCGTCAGAAAAACGGAACCATGACAGAACCAGGCGTCGTAACCGGGGATGAAAATGTGCTGAACGCCAGTTTCCAGGAAACGGATGCGCAGGGCCAGGTGATCGAGGGCAGCCAACCCAAAGACAATTCC
>DASXKM010000307.1:0-5994 GCA_036496825.1 Puia sp.
AGACATTGCTATTCAGAGATGCCTTTTCAAACGGACATACCGGTAATTTTACTTTCTCAAATGGACTCCCTGGAAATGGCCTTGCCTCTTCTGCTGATTTTCGTGTGAGTGCAAAGACCGTTTTTCATATCACAAAAGGGATCATGTACCAGCATAAAAATCCCTCTTCAACCTACCGGTTCATTCCATATTATCTTGACCATAATAAATTAACGCTGGCCATCAGCGGCGATCTCCTGAATGCGCAGGTCAGGAATGGCGATGTAATAATAGATCCCCTTGTGCAGGATATGGGCGTATTGAAGAAGGACTTGATTACCGGATCGCATTCGAATCAGAATTGCAGCCTGGATTCCGCTTGTGTATACGATTTTGTAATACCCGCACCGCCGCACGCAACGCTGATTGATGCCACGTTTTCGTTTGGATTTACTGCAAAAGCTCCCTGCGTTCTCGAGGACGGCGCTTTTTCATTTATAATAAATGGCGGGTGTGCCTCGCAAATGTGGGTAGGTACCGACAGCGTTGCCGGAACTCAGAATTTTCCAAATCAAAGCATCATATTGAAGAACGGAGCCAGCCTGGCGGGCTGTTTTCCTGCTCCGGTTTGCGGCCCCCAGAACATTCCTTTTACTTTCAATTTCTTTAGAAAGTGTCATGGGCCTGATGGCTGTGACGGAAATTGCATTGGAGCCTCCAAAGATTTAACGATCACCTTAATCGGACGAACACTTGACTCTGCTTCACTGACTGCGTCTCCGCCAGCCAGCTGTGCAGGTGCTCCCGTGACCTTAACAGCAAGAGGGTTCTATGGTGTGCCTCCTTACAACTACATTTGGCAGGGCCTGCCGCAATTCAATGGTGATTCTGTAATCCATGTTAATCCTGTCGGCGATTCGATATTTTCAGTTCAGGTAAATGACACATGTCCGGCCCCGGGTCCGGGCGGTGGTCCAATAACAAAAACAATCAGTGTGAATGTGGTCACTAAACTGCCCGCGCCGGTATTCACATCAAATAGTCCCGTGTGCACCGGAGGTAAACTTATTTTGTCCGCACCATATATACCGGGTACAAAATATTTAATAAAAAACCCGGTCGCCGGTTTGGGAGGCGGTCAGTACGACAGTACTGCGGTTTTTGACAATATTACGGCTGCTTATTCCGGAACCTGGATTGCTGTAGCCACCAATGCCAATGGCTGTACTTCTGACACTGCCCGCACAACGGTTGTTGTCAATCCCACTATTTCTCCGACAGTGACGATCTCTTCTTCGGCAACAAATATTTGCTCAGGTACGCTGGTCAGCCTTACTGCAGCAGTAACAAACGCGGGAAATTCACCTGCTTATCAATGGTTGCTGAATGGACAGAAAGTCGGCACTAACAGTCCGTTTTATAGCAGTAGCAGTTTTGTCAACAAAGATTCAGTAAGCTGTGTGGTATCCGCCAGCGGGCCGTGCACAAACTCAGATACGTCAAATATTATTGTGATAAATGTAAACGCTACGGGTGCACCGACATTTGATTCAATCGGCCCGCTTTGTCACAATTCGACCGCGCCATCACTACCGCTGACATCGAAGGAAGGAATTGCAGGAACCTGGAGTCCGGCTACTATCAATACATCTGTGCTTGGAACTACAATTTACAATTTTACTCCATCTTCCGCAGCCACTTGCTCAACTCCAACTTCTATAAACATTACAATCGCCAGCAGCATCTCACCCACTTTTCCAACCATATCAGATTCATTCTGTCTGAATGAAGTTGCGCCGGCGCTACCGGCAACATCGAAAGAAGCAATAAACGGAACCTGGAGTCCTTCTTCGATCAGCACTTCAAACGCCGGCAGTGCAGTATATACTTTTACTCCTGCGGCGGGTACATGTGGAACGGTTTCACAGATCACGATCATAGTCAATCCTCTCCCCGGGTTGATTATGGGACCGGACGTAACCATTGCACCCGGAGCCAGTACTACACTAAACGTTTCGGTGACGGGGAATATAGTCTATTATCTATGGAAGCCGTCCACCGGACTGGATGATCCGACCATCAAAAATCCTGTAGCAAGCCCGTCTGTTACAACGGTATATACGCTGGATATTAAGGATGATCATAATTGTGAAGACAGCGGGAGTATGAAGGTTACGGTGTCAGGAGGATCATCAAAAATTTTAGTGCCAAATGCTTTTTCGCCCAATGGCGATGGCATCAATGACACCTGGATCATCACCAATCTTGCAAAATACGCCGGGGCAACCGTAGATGTATATAACAGATATGGTCAGCTTGTGTTTCATTCAGAAAATGATAACAAAACCTGGGATGGAACGTATAACGGTAAGGCCCTTCCAATGGCAACGTATTACTATATAATCGATCTGAAAAACAACGAAAAGAAAATAGCAGGTTCCGTCACCATATTTAAGTGATGCATAATTTTAAAATGATGATGCAGGGAAAGAAATTTGTAATCATTTGCGTGTGTTTGTTCATGGTGGGTCGAGCGTGTGCCCAGCAACAACCTTATTACACACAATATATTTTGAACAATTTCATTCTGAATCCTGCTCTTGCAGGAATACAAAATTACTGGGACCTCAAAGTCAGTTACCGCAATCAGTGGGTCGGTTTACATGGCGCCCCCACAACACTGTATCTTACTATAAACGCTCCACTTGGTAAAACAGAATATGACTACGAAACGCCTGTCACGGTTCCGGATCTGAAGGCAAAGAATCTCGGTGCAAAACAATTCCAGATGGAATATACCGCGCCACCCGCCCATTCGGGACTTGGCTTTACGATTCTAAATGATAAAACCGGTCCCCTGAACAGAATAGCCGCATATGCTTCCTACGCATATCACGTTCCTGTCGGCGTCAAAACCACTTTAAGTATGGGCTTGTCCGCCGGTGTACAGGAAGTAAACGTTGACGTTAACTCGGTAGACTTCGGACAGGCCAATCCCAATGATCCCGCGGAATTGACGAGCGCGTATTTGAATAAGCTGCAACCGGATGTCAATGCCGGTCTCTGGTTATCGAACAAAAGTTTTTTTTTGGGATTGTCTGCACTACAAATTATTCCTGTTCCAATCAATTCCGTCAATAACTCAACCACGTCAAATGGAGTAACTTTGCTGCATGGGAAACTGATTCCACATACGTTTTTTACTGCCGGGTACAAGATACCGGCAGGTGATAACATCACCATTCTGCCTTCCGTTATGATCAGTTATGTGCAACCACTGCCGCTGGGTGTCGATGTAAATGCAAAAATCCAATACCAGGATCTGCTCTGGCTGGGATTTTCGTATCGCTATCATCGGGGATATGCAGCGATGTTGGGACTCAATATCAGCAGCACGATTAACCTTGGCTATTCTTTTGATTATACTACAACATCGCTGAACACCGTTAGCAATGGTACACATGAAATAGTCATTGGATTTTTATGGAGAAAAAAAAGTAAGGCCAGTCAAAAATAGATTACAACACATCAGGGAATTAACCACCTAAATAAAATTTATATGCGGGATTTTCTGACATGGCGACCAACCCAACCCGGAAATTTTGTGCGATCCGCGCCCTCTTTGGTTGTCATAATTCTTTTATCGGTTTCGTTGCTTTTATGCCCGTTCAGCAAAATATATGCATCTTCCGGACCGGTTCATGCAGTGAATGCAATAACTGATTGTGCGAAAATGATGGATACGATCAGGCCGGTGTCCGGAGCCTTTCCGGGCAAAGTTTCAGAGGATGACTTCAGGAAAAAGGCATTGGCTAAAATAAAACAATTTGAAGGCTGTCTGTATATTCTGTGCGATATTTCATCAGGAAATGTTGCTCAGGATAATGCGATAGATCAGGCGATCAGTTTATTTGTTGATGGGGCCATTATAGAAGTTTCAACGGTACATAGCAATATAAAGAAACACCTGAAAGTCCGGGATTTTCTGGAGAAACTCAGAAACCTTCCCTACGATGGCATCAAAATCACTTTCTCACATGTTGATTATGTCAGCAATATTCGCAAAGGAGCCGACGGCAAGTATTATGGATTGGTCAGCTTTGAACAAACTTTCCGTGCATACCGCGATGGACACATGGTTTATACGGATGAAACAAAAAAGACGGCCGAGGTCCAGTTGGTGGTTTATGAAAAAAATCTGCATGGTAATGCCATCCGGCAGTGGGATGTGATGTTATCAGATGTTGAGGTGTTGGGCACGAAAAACCCAAAACCGTAATCGCATTTTCCTATGGCAAAAACGCATGGTTTAAGATTTTGGATTTTTATATCCTTTTTTATTTGCCAGCACCGGCTCTTCAGCCAGGTGTATTCAAATAATGATGGTGCCAGGGATAAACATTTTATTTATGAGGTAAAGGAGATAGACGAATTTTTTGAGCGGTTCAATGACGACCCGCGCTCATTTTTAAGAGGTGTTTACAAAGCCCGTCATATCAAATTTAATATTAACAGGCGACGATTGATCGGGAGTCTGTTCAATGATGAAAATAAGTCCATGGACAGCGTTATGATCAATCAATTTATCACAGATGTTACGAAGAAGAAAAAACCGGCATACCTCAATTTTTACGGAGGCAACTGGTACGCTGAACTGACATGCAAATTTAAATACCATTCTTCTTCTATTGAAATTCCGGTTATCATGAAAATTGAAATGACACCAAACAAAGGATCTAAATGGATGATTGTCGCCGTCGGATCCAGCAGCTTAAAGTCCAGGGCAGAGGTAGCAGAAATGGCTCAAAGCAAAACGAAAACCAAATTCATCAGTCCGACCAGCCACGGTACAAATTTTGTTTCATTAAAGAGGGCTTTTGATGACAAAGAGAATCTATCCAGTTATTTTGATGCCTCGTATTCTAAAAGGTCCCATATGCTGGAATTTTACAATGCTGTTTTGAATAATGAAATTGAATTTCAGGACGTAACCAAAATAAAATATCATTTTCTGGTGGCTGGCAAATGGATATTTTCTGTGGAGTATTTTAACCGGGAGTCGCTGAATTCCGGATGGCTTATCAATCACCTACAAAAACTGACTACGACCGGGATTGAAAACTATAGAAACAAATTATTAAGTGGCAACTAATATTCAAAAATCAATGGTTGAACGAAAATATCACAATCTGAATGTTTAAGGTGCTTTTTTTATTTGCCGGATTGAATGGCGTGGTTCATATGTGCCATGCCCAGGATACTATTACGACGAGGGACGCAAAGTCCATCAAAGCAATTTCAGAAACGATCATTGAAAGATACTTTAACAACCTGCTGAATACAATATCCTATACGGGTGCAGAAAGTAATGATATCAGGGAAATGATAACCCGGAGTTTTGAAGATAGTAACAAACGCATATTTCTGAATAACCAAATCACTGTTGCTGATGATATCAGTGATCCTGATTATTCAAATTCATCAAATTCTCCCGACGTACCCATTACCCAATATCTGAATGCTTTTAATACTTTTTATGGAAAGAGCGATTCGAATTCTGTATTCTTCAATGGCGTCAGATCTTCCGCTGTAAAAAAAGGCAAAAAGAACCTTTACATAAACGTCTATTTCACTTCCACTTTCAAGAATAAATGCCTTTCAAAGCCGTCTACCCCGTACAAGACTACCAATCGGGTAGCAGAGCTGTTTATAAAAAGAAGCTCAAATAACAAATGGCTTTTATATATTTCAAGAATTGGTTTTTTCAATCCGGTCGATACGGTAAACGATTTTTCAGATAATATCGTAATAGCAGGTGCAGCAAACCAGGCCGATTCTTCCGTCCCCGGCGTCGAAACCATGAACACGGCGGATAAATTCAGCCAGTATATTGATCAGGCCCGTCTGGCAGAAAAGAACAGAAATTACCAGGGGGCCATTGATTTATACACCAAAGCAATAAACCTGATGCCGGAGAAGAGAGATTTTTATGAACCCCGGATACAAGATCTCAAT
>DASXKM010000308.1:0-6707 GCA_036496825.1 Puia sp.
CTAACCACTAACCACTAACCACTAACAACTAACTTAGGCCTTAGGCCTTGACCCTACCGGAAGTTATAGCTATAACGAATCTTCACAACCACCTGCCTTTTCTTATCATAGCAGGTTTCATTGGATTTAAGACCGTTTGCATCGTATACATATATCCAGCGCTGATAATCGCTTGACCCGTTGGGAACAAAAAGCATAGAAGAAAGACGGCCCGAATTATATTCAAAAACATAATCGGGCAGGAGCCTGCCGGCTTTTTGATTGTACCGGACGATATCTGTCAGCCGTCCGTCATTGTCGTAGTAATAATAAACAGAAGGAAGTGACTGTCCCCCACGCACTGATTTTTCTTCCACTATATTTCCTTTATCATCTTTTATAAAACTCACCATCGTGCTGTCGGATTCACCCTTTATTTTGATCATATTTTTCGGACCGGCAGCATCGTAGGTCCATATATGTTTTTCAACAGCGACAATCTGATTATCTGTTTGCACAGAATGGTTCAGCATCACGCTGACATCCCCTTTTTCATTATATGTATATTCCGTGGTACTCTTATAGGTGTCACTGGTATCAACCGTTTTGATCATTCTTCCCGAACGGTCATAAAAGGCGGTCAGGTTGGATTCCGGCACATTGGCGGATTTGGTAATCGTTGAAATCGAGCCGAAATCCGGCGCTACTTTTTGCAGACAGGTGAATCCGGGGGTGGGTTCATTGTTGGCATCCATACTTTGAATGCTCACTTCCCGAACCTTCTTATCGTGAAAGGATTTCCAGTTGTCCTGGTTTTGACGGGCAAGCAGGATATCTTTATAATAATACTGGGAATTGGCTGAAAGAGCGATCAACAGGAGAACGAAAATGAAGGAAATTCTCTCACGCATAATACCATTCGTTTAAATAGTCTGATCAAAACGGAAAAACCCCGTCTAAATTATTGCCAGTATCTTTATTTTTAATTAAAATACCTGGTGTCACACAGCAAGTTAAGAACGGAAAAGACATGTCTGAACTGCGGAGCCGAAATTACGGACAGATACTGTTCTGTCTGTGGACAGGAAAATATCGAGCCAAAACAGACGGTTTGGCACCTGATCCAGCATTTTTTATCTGATGTGACTCATTTCGACGGGAAATTCTTTCTTACCGTAAAAGATCTTTTCGCGAAACCAGGATTTCTTTCAAAGGAATACATGAGTGGCAGAAGGGTCAGTTATCTCGATCCCATCCGCATGTATATATTTACTTCGGCTATCTTCTTCCTCATTTTCTTTTCACTTTTCGACCTGGGGACAAAACATGTGGGTGCCACTACCATGGAAGAAATAAATAAAGATCCGGATCTAAGAGAACTTATGTCGAAGGCAAAGAATGCAGCAGACTCGATCAGAATTCTTAAGAATTATAATGCCACGGCTACACCATTGATAAAACTGGATGAAGACAGCACGCCACACAAAACAAACGGCGTGGCGGTTACGGTGGGGAAAGCGAAATACAGTACGGTTGAATCTTATGACTCAGCCCAGAAAGCATTGCCGGCTGAAAAAAGGGACGGCTGGATAAAACATAAATTGAGCAGGCGTCAGATTGAGATAAGCGCGCAGTTTGAAGAAAATCCGGGTGGAACCATCAAAGAGCTGCTGAACCATTTCATGCACAATTTCCCCAAAATACTTTTCATCTCTCTTCCGTTGTTTGCCCTCGTTTTGAATCTGTTGTATTTCAAAAAGAAGAATTTTTATTACGTCGATCATGGAATTTTCTCCATACACCTGTATATTTTCTCTTTTTTACTTTTACTGATTGTTTTCGGTTCATCCGAATTGTATTCCGTTGTCCACTGGAAGCTGATCAGCTGGTTTCAGTTCGCGCTTTGGGTGTATGCGTTGATCTATTACTATAAGGCCATGCGCCTGTTTTATGGACAGAGGAGAGGGAAGACAATATTAAAATACCTCCTGCTGTTCTTTTTATCATTCATTGTCCAGGTCACGATTTTCGCGCTGGCAGCCATTTACACGGTTGTTGAATCATAGATTATGGAATCAGAAAAACTTTCGGATGCTTTTTTACGGCTGGTGAATATTATGGATGAACTCAGGGAGCAATGCCCCTGGGACCGCAAACAAACGATTCATACTCTGAGAACACTCAGTATTGAAGAATTATATGAGCTGACGGACGCTATTCTTTCGGAAGACTGGCCCGGTATAAAAGAAGAATTGGGTGACCTGTTCCTGCACCTGCTTTTCTATGCCCGGATCGCCAGGGAACAGAATCGTTTTCTGCTCGTTGACGTACTGAACGGAATCAGTGACAAACTCATCGCCCGCCATCCGCATATATATGGCGATGTGATTGTGAATTCTGAGGATGACGTAAAACGAAACTGGGAGAACCTCAAATTAAAAGAAGGCAAGAAGTCGGTGCTGGCCGGCGTGCCCGTGTCGCTGCCAGCGATGGTGAAAGCCATTCGTCTGCAGGAAAAATCAAAACAGGTGGGCTTCGAATGGGATAACCGGGAACAGGTTTGGGAAAAAGTAGAGGAGGAGCAGAAGGAACTGATGGATGCCATCCAAACGGGCGACAAATCGCACATAGAAGAAGAATTCGGCGACCTGATGTTTTCCATGATCAATTACGCACGATTTTTGAGCATAGATGCGGAAACGGCTCTTGAAAGAACCAACCGGAAGTTTATAAACCGGTTTGAAAAAATGGAGGAAGCCGTTGGATTGTCGGGCAGACAAATGTCTGATCTTTCACTCGCCCAGCTGGACGCGATCTGGAATGAAGTAAAAAAGCAAAAAACCACCGATTGATTTTATTTCTGAAAAATTTCCTGCTTAGAAATGCATACCTCATTGGCACGGGGATCTTTCTTTTTTTTGCTTCTTTTGCCATCAATTACTATCTCACGGGAAATTCGAGTACCCGCATCCTGCGAAATTCCATTGAATCTTTTTTACAGGAACGGGAGAATGATTTTCAGAAGCTGCTGGGGAATGAATTAAAAATCAGAAGACTTTCGGATAAAAATTATTCGCTGACGGAACTGACCGATCTGATGGATAAACAATATGGTGTTCTGATCTATGAAAGAAATCATCCTTTCAGCGAACACCTTACTTTCTGGAGTGACCAGTCCGCCGTATTGCCCGACAGTTTCCTCTTAAAACCCGATGGCAGTTATTTTGTAAAACTCAGTAACGGACAGTTTGAAATTATAAAACATTCTTTTGAAAAGATGTCGCCGTATCCGCTGACGGTGATTGCGCTGATCCCGGTACGATGGCAGTATTTTATCTCGCCGGAAAATCTGAAACCTGAATTTGTCGGACTTCCTTCTGCAGAAAACAGGGTGCGGATCGTCGCCACCCCTTCCGCTTTTCCAGTCAGGAACAGGGAAGGGGAAACACTTTTTTATCTGGCAAAAACAGAAACCTATCACGCGGCGAAATATAGTTTTTTCCTGCTCCTGGTTGTATTTGCCGGCACACTGCTTCTACTGGTTGTAATCCATAATATGGCGCATGCACTGGCTGAGCGTTATACCCGGCTGACGGGAATTTCTTTTTTGGTCATTACCATTCTTGCCCTGCGTATTCTGACATACTATCTTCCCGGCATTTTCCATTTTCGTCAGTACGAGTTGTTCGATCCAACCATTTACAGTACCAATTTTGTTCTCCGTTCGCTGGGCGACCTGCTGATCAATGCGCTGTTATTTAGCTGGATCGTACTTTTTATACAGCAGGAAACCATCGATTACCGGTTCCCTTTCTTCCGGCAATTTTATAAAAGAGCCCTGCTGGTGATCGCAACGATGGCTGTGCTGGTAACGACCACGTTTCTTTTTGCCGATATCGTTCAGAGTCTGGTAGCGGATGCGCGGATATCATTTAATGTGACCAATGCTTTCAGTCTCACAATCTACAGTGCGATCAGTTTTATAGTGCTCGCTGCCCTTGCATTAAGTTATTTTATTTTTTCCCAGATCCTTTTAAGGATGATCCGGGATTATCTGGAAGGAAATATACTTGTTATTTCCATCCTCGCTGCCACGATCGGGTTGGGTGTCCTCACATTGGACAGCAAGACCAGTCATGTTGAACTCGACATCTATGTTTTGGGCTGGCTGATGTGTTATTTATGGCTCATGACCAGAAGTATTATCTCGGGTCTCCACTTTAGGCTGAATATATCTATTCTGATGTTCTGGCTGTTTATTTTTTCGGGCTCCATTTCTGTCATCATCATATTTGAAAACCGGAAAATTGAACTCGAACAAAGAAAAAGTTTTGCCGACCGGCTTGCCGAACAAATTGATCCCTCCAGCGAAAAGCTCGTGAGCATGTCGCTGATCTATTTTGAAAATGATCTCCTGCAAAGACAATTTGAACGTTTCCGTAATCCGGTAGAAAACCGATATCTGAAAGACAGTCTGATCAACAATAATTTCAGTGCCTATCTCAGTAAATATGATACGAAGATCTACACCTATGATTCTTCGGAAAAACCGCTGTATAACCAGGTGCCTGTTTCATACGATACCCTGAATACAATCTTCAAGTTACAGGGCAAGCCCACAACGATCCCGGACCTGATGTATTATGAAAAAGCTTATGATAAATTCAGTTATATATATAAAAAAGTAATTCAGGACCACCGGGGCAAAATTTCCGGGTATCTTTTTGTGCAGGCGGAACCAAGAAGTTATAAAAGCGAGGGTCTGGTGCCCCAGCTTACACAACAGCACAAGGAATATCTGCCGGAATATTCACCCGTTTATTCCTATGCCATTTACAGCGACGACGAACTGGTTACCTACTATAACAATTATCCTTTTCCCACGGAACTCAATGACAGCGTCATACCAAAAAGAGATTTCGTTCAGCGTAAGAACAACGGCTATGATGAACTATGGCATACCATTTCTGATGATAAGATCATTGTAATTGCAAAAAAGGATAATCTGCTGATAGAAGCCATTACCCTTTTTTCCTATCTCTTCAGTGCTTTTCTGATTCTGGTCGCCTTGTTCTGGCTGAGCTCGGTATTAATTCAAACCCGTCTTCACTGGGTGCAATTGAAAGAATTTCTCCAGTTGAATATCCGGACGCAGATTCAGACAACCATCATTTTTGTCAGTCTTTTCCTTTTCATCGTCATCGGCGTGTCAACGATATTTTTTCTGATCAACCGTTATAACAGGAATAACCAGGATCGGTTGAGCTCTTCATTAAAAGTTATTTCCGGTGAAATTGGAAACCGGCTGCTTGCTTTTCAGGCAGCTACGAAAGTCTCCAATCCGGTTAAACAGATGCCGCGGGAAGATCTGGACAGGATCGTCAATAACGTGGCGGAAATTCATAATGCGGAAATCAACGTCTACGATAAAAACGGTTCGCTGATCGTTTCTTCCAATCCGTTTATTTATACCAAGGGCATGTTAAGCGACCAGATGAATCCGCTGGCTTTTTATTACATGAGCCGGTTAAATTCCATAGAATTTTTTAACCAGGAAAAACTGGGTGGTATCAGTTACCAGAGTATTTATTGTCCGCTGAGACTGGCGGAGGGATCGTCCTCGGCCTATATCAACATTCCTTCCTTTAATACAGAAGACGAACTGAATGATGAAATCTCCAGGTTCCTGATCACCATCATCAACCTGAACGTATTTATATTTCTGATTGCGGGAACCATCGCGGTATTCCTGACGAACCGGATCACGACTTCTTTCTCCCTGATATCCGAAAAAATGCGGCAGGTAAACCTGAGCAAGACCAATGAGGTGATTGAATGGAATAAGAATGATGAAATCGGCGGGTTAATCCGGGAATATAATAAGATGGTGTCCAAACTGGTGGAAAGTGCATCGGCCCTTGCAAAAAGTGAACGTGAAGGTGCGTGGCGTGAAATGGCAAGACAGGTGGCGCATGAAATAAAGAATCCGCTGACGCCGATGAAGCTCAGTATTCAGTATCTGCAGAAAGCCAACAATAGTGAAGCGCCGAATTTGAAAGATCTGACGGCAAATGTGGCAAAAACCCTGGTTGAACAAATAGATCATCTTTCAAAAATTGCTTCGGATTTCAGTCAGTTTGCGCATATCGGCAATCCGCATAATGAAGTGATTGATCTGCATGAAATGCTTCATTCGCTGACCTCATTGTATCAAACGATGGATAGAGTTGATTTGAAATGGGAACCTGTTCCGGGGAAAATATTGATTTTTGCGGATAAGACACAGATCAACCGGTTGTTCACCAACCTGCTTCAGAATGCAACAGAAGCCTGTCATGATAAGGATATCAGCATCATCCGGATCAGCGAGGAGTTGAAGGAGGATCAGGTGCTCATACGCATCAGCGACAATGGCGAAGGTATTCCTGAACAGATGCGTTCAAAAATATTCATACCTAATTTTACGACCAAATCTTCAGGAACCGGGCTCGGTCTGGCGATGAGTAAAACCATTGTGGAACAGGCAAAGGGACAGATATGGTTTGAGACGGAAGAAGATTTGGGAACAGAATTCTTTGTTCAGTTGCCGGTATATAAAGAACCGGAGGTTAGTGTGGCGGATGTGGAAGCGTAGAAAATGTAGGAATTCGAAATTGAATTTGCAGATGACAATTTGCAAATGTGGGATTTGGGCGCTGCAAGTGTGGCGGATGTGGAAGCGGAGAAAA
>DASXKM010000309.1:0-5104 GCA_036496825.1 Puia sp.
CCTTGAGCTTTGCGCTTTAGGCCTTACGCTTTATGCTTACAAAGTTTTAAGATATTCTATAACAGCTTTTCTCTCTTTCATACTAAGTTTGTCTCCATAGGGGTGTCCGTAATTACCATATCCTGGTAAATCAGTATTATAAACGGATGTGCCTTGTGGTTTGTCGTGCGCGATATATTTCCAACCCAGTTTATCATAATCATACTCCTGGTTATCAAAATCACGGCTCCAGTATCTGGGTCGTTCTTTACTGTTCAGCAGTGTTTCCAAATCGGGCACCGATCCATTGTGAAGATAAGGAGCCGTAATCCAGATTCCATCCAGTGGCGGCGCGATATAACCATTAAATGGCTCCAGCCTGGCCGGATGTTCTCCCATGGCAAACCAGGAGTTATTAAACCATTCCACAAACTGATAGCTCTGGTAATTACTTTTATATAAAAAAGAATCCGTTTGAATTTCTTCTTCGGGTATCAGCAGATTGGGATATTCTCCTCCGCTACCATAATGACCGTGACACTGGGAACAATTCTGCACAAACAGAATTCCGCCCTGACGGACGAGCTTTTTATTGATTGTTTTTGGGAACGGCGGCGGATTGATGGAGTTGATATAGGCAAGTACATCGTTGAAATGTGCGTCTACCTCCCTGGATTCCGAAGTATCATTTACAGTCAGCAGATTCGATGCCATCAGGAAGCGACTGAAATCGCCCCGCCCGAACCCATTATAAAACATGGCGTTTTTCTTCTTCAACATCCACCATGCAGGCACATCAGTTGGTATGACTCCGTCAGGTATTTTCAGTTTTGGTTTTTCACTCCATTGAAAGGTTTTCGGATCGCGATGGCTGGCTAACAGTGCTGCCAGTCTGTCCGCCGTATTTACTCCGCGGACTTCTGTGTGCAATTGATCACCGATACCTTTTACAACACGAAGAAATGGTTCTGCGGCTTCGTATTTTTTCGGGTCCAGGTTTTTTAACAGTTTCTCCGCCGCTTCTGCATTCCGGGGATCCAGTTTCTGATTTTTTGTAAAGTCAAGTGTACTGTTTCCAAGACCCATGATCAGCTTGCCATCAAATACCTGTGCATGACATTGCATACAATTCGGCGCAACGACCAGTTCGCCATTCGGTGCATTTACTACCGTGTAGTCGTAGGGTATATCCTGGTTATAACCTTCACGCTGTAAATTATTCATGGAATTTTTCCCAAATCCCATTTTGAAATAGGACAGTGGAATGCCACTTCGCAAATAATCACCCGTAATTAAATATTCATATCCTTTTTTTGCATCGCCGGTTCTTTGCTTGCTTGGAGGAACGGCTACGGGTTCATGGCCGTGTGTAAAAATGACAGAATTGAATGAAAAACACAGCAATGCAGCAACCACAACAACACAAAGCTTTTTCATAGCATTAAAATTAGTACATCTTCCGGGCTTCTCGCCCAACGCTGAGCGCCTGTTACCTCCTTTCTAAACGATGATTGGTTTTTGTATTAATTTTTAACACATCAATTAGATTTTCAATTCAAAGTAAAGCTGTTCTGAAGCCCGTTTCGCATTGCGCGCTCTGCGTTATATTTTAGGCGTTTTGCGTTCGACGTTAGGCGTTCGGTCTGAAGCGTTAGGCTTTGGGCTTTAGGCATTAAGCCTTACCATAAATCTTCAACATCATTTGTAAATCCTCCAGCGTGTTGATTTCATCGGGTTTTTTGTCACGGCGCCAGCGGTTGATCCGGGGAAATCTCAAAGCCACGCCCGACTTATGACGTCTTGACTCAGCGATGCCCTCAAAGGCGATTTCAAACACCAGTTCCGGTTTGACCGTTCGTACGGGACCGAATTTCTCAATTGCATTTTTCTTTACAAAAGAATCCACTTCATTAAATTCCTGATCTGTTAATCCCGAATAGGCCTTTGTAAAAGTGACCAGTTGATCACCCTGCCTGACGGCGAAAGTATAATCCGTATATAAATTACTTCTTCTTCCGTGCCCTTTTTGCGCATATACCATCACCGCGTCGATCACGAGAGGATCAATTTTCCATTTCCACCAGTCACCGCGTTTACGGCCCGTTTGATAAATGGCCTGCTTTCTTTTCAGCATCAGACCCTCGCTGCCGATTTCCCTTGCACGCTGCCGGATGAGCGATAGCTCGTCCCAGCGGCCGAACGGGATGAGAGGGGATATTCGAAAAAAATCAAGACCCGCTTCCGCTACGACCCTTTCTAATATTTCCCTTCTTTCCGATTGTGGGCGTTCACGAAAATCTTCTCTTCCGAATTCCAGCAGGTCGTATGCAATAAAACCAACCGGTGCTTCTGATAATTGTTTTCTGGTTATGTTTTTTCTTCCAATCCTTGTTTGAAGCAATGCAAAAGGAAGTGGATTGAATCCAATAGAATTTTCACCCGACGGCAAAAGACAAATGATTTCACCATCCAGTACAGTTCCTTCGGCAAGTAATTCCTGCAGAGGCTGATATTCCGGAAATTTATCTGTCATCAACTCCTCACCTCTGCTCCACACAAATAATTCTCCGTTGCGTCTGATAATCTGGCCCCGGATTCCGTCCCATTTCCATTCTGCCAACCATTCTGATGGATCATCCAAAGTCGGCAGTTCGTCTTCCAAAGCATAAGCCAGATAAAACGGATACGGCTTCGAATGATCCAGCAGACCGGATTCTGCACCGGCCAGTTCGTCGAATGGAAATGAACGCGGATCCCAGTTACCACTGATCCGGTGAGCAATAACGGATGGACTGTTATTCACCGTTTTTGCAAGCGCATTGACAATGGTTTTTTGTGAAATACCAATTCTGAAATTTCCTGTGATCAGCTTGTTGAATACAAACATTTCATTCCGGTTCATCCCGTTCCATGAACTGAGAATAAAGTTTTTCTTTCCTTCGTCGTCAGCATCCGCCAGCGCGATCAATTTTTCAAGATAAAAATGTAAAGGCAGTCCGGATGCTTCTGCATTTCCTTCCGGCACCAGTAAAGAAAGTGTTTCTGCCAGGTCACCAACTGTATGATAGCATTCCTCAAAGAGCCAGGAAGGATATCCCGTTAATTCAATACAGATATCAATGAGAAAGGAGGAAGAGACAACCCTTTTTGGCCGCCGTCCGCTGAAAATGGCTATCACCCACACTTTGTCACGATCTTCTGCGTTTTGAAAATATTCAACCAGTGCATCCAGCTTGGCATTTGTTTTTGTGCTTGTACCAAGGGTTCCCACCAATTCCGCAAATCGTTTCATAATGCCGAATTTTCATCTGCAGCCAGTTGCTTTTCAGTATCCGCTTCCGCCTCATCTCCAAATTCTGTTTTGACTTCCGCAGACTCAATGCCGGTTTCATTCAAATATCTGCTGAAAACCGATTGAAACCCATGGGTGACAAAAACTTTTTTGGCACCACAGGCATGAATAACCGAAATCAGTCCATTCCAGTCAGCATGGTCGCTCAGGGCAAAGCCCGCATCGGCATTTCTCCGGCGTGCATTTCCCCTGACCTGCATCCAGCCGCTGCAAATGCCCACGGCATAGGGGCTGAAGCGGTTCATCCAGGGAGACTGATCTGCAGAAGGAGGAGCGATGATGATATCCGTATTGAAATTATTTTTGTTCATTTCAGGTGTAATCCTTTTTACTTCCGGCAGTGAGATCCCGGCCTTTACCAATGCCTGATGAACATTCCAGATGGCGCCATGAACATAGATGACCGAAGCAATTTTTTCAATGGCTTTCAATATCCTTTGTGCTTTCCCCAGGCTGTATGCGATCAGAACCGAGTTGTTGCCGTTTTCCCTGTTCCTGAGAATCCAGTTCTGCATATCATAAAATATCTCCTGTTGCGGTTTCCATTTATAAACAGGCAATCCAAAAGTGGATTCCGTTATAAAAACATCGCAGGCCACTATCTCCATTTCACCGCTGATACCGTCATTTTCAGTTTTATAATCGCCACTGACGACCCATACCGTTTCCTGATATTCAACCCGGACCTGTGATGAACCAATGATATGACCGGCAGGATGAAGAGATAGTTTCACACCGTTCAGATAAACCGGCTCTGCCCATGCAACAGACTGGACTGAAATATCACCCAGTCTGAGAATTAATATGGGTTTGCTGTCATGATGACATAAATAAGTTCCATTGCCGGCTCTTGCGTGATCGCTGTGTGCATGCGAAATAACAGCGTGGGGCACCGGCTTCCAGGGATCAATATAAAAATCACCCTGCGGACAGTAAATTCCTCTTTCGGTAAAAGTTAAAAGATTCATTGCATATGCCTAAAGCCTAAGGCCCAAAGCCTAAGACTATTTTAAAATGCAAAAAGTGATCCGTGGCTTTAATAGAAGTTTTAAGCTTTAGGCTTTGAGCTTTAGGCTTAATACACTGCAACAATATTGCCATTCGCTTTCTTGAGGATATAAAGCTTTTTGTTTTCGAGGTATTGAAGCGTGGGTGCCTGAACAGAAGCAGAATTGTTTACAGAAAAAACCGGCTGGATATCAAAATCATTAAAGACCCTGAATTTTCTTTCTCCAATACTGCCATCCAGATGGCCCCTGTGCGCCTCAAGCAACTGTCCGAAATGCAATATTGTTTCGAATCCGCGATAAACCATATCCGATGGACGTGAGTAAAAACGGGTTTTATAATTTTCTTGTATTTCCGCCATCAGACTGTCCGCCGGATTCTGGTAGAATGGCGTGGTATAATAAATTTCAAGATCTGCATAAGCAGGCGCGTTGAAATCGGTGATAGCATCCCAGGTAGGCATACCAATTATTTTCATCGGGTAGGATTTGCCGTATGGGCCGAGCTTTGAACAAACAGTCTTACCAAAATTATCGTCCAGACTGCCGACCAGTACAATCGTTTTTGAATTACTGTCCATTTTATTTGTCATCTGGCTAAAATCCTGCTTATTATCAATAGTTATAAATTTCATGTGCAGTGGAACCGAAGCTGTATTTTTTTCAATTTCTGCAAAATAGGCCCTCAATCTGTCATCATCCTGTGTTGCCCGGCGTACATAGAAAATATTCGAAGTGGCCCAGTTGCGCTGAATGAATTTATAGA
>DASXKM010000310.1:0-3339 GCA_036496825.1 Puia sp.
AGGTCCGGTCTCCCAGTACATCGCGCATCACTACAGACATTTTAATGCGGCTGCTCTTATAGATGCCGCTAAAGGATATGAAACCCACTTAACAGAAGGTGGAAAGATGATGGTCACGCTGGCGGGCGCTATGAGTACCGCAGAATTGGGTGTTTCGCTGGCCGAAATGATCCGACAGAATAAAGTGCATATTATTTCCTGTACCGGCGCAAACCTGGAAGAAGATATTATGAACCTGGTGGCGCATTCGCATTATAAAAGAGTTCCCAATTACCGGGATCTCACACCTCAACAGGAATGGGAACTTCTGGAACAGGGACTAAACCGTGTTACCGATACCTGTATTCCGGAGGAAGAAGCGTTTAGAAAAATTCAGAAGCATATTGTGGAGTTATGGAAGGATGCGGAGGCAAAGGGAGAACGATATTTTCCACACGAATTCATGTACAAACTGCTTTTGAGTAGGGTGATGGAAGATGGCTATGAAATTGATCCAAAAGACAGCTGGATGATAGCGGCAGCAGAAAAAAATCTTCCCATGGTGGTTCCCGGCTGGGAAGATTCTACGATGGGAAATATTTTTTCTTCTTATATCGTAAAAGGCGAATTGAAAGCAGGCACCATGAAGAGCGGCATAGAATATATGGTCTGGCTTTCGGAATGGTACCGGAAGAATTCGGCTGGTAAGGGAGTTGGATTTTTTCAGATTGGCGGTGGAATCGCGGGCGATTTCCCTATATGCGTGGTGCCGATGATGTATCAGGATCTGGAATGGCATGATGTGCCTTTCTGGAGCTATTTCTGCCAGATTTCTGATTCAACTACATCTTATGGCTCATATTCCGGCGCCGTACCCAACGAAAAAATTACCTGGGGTAAACTGGATATTCATACACCAAAGTATATTGTGGAAAGCGATGCGACCATCGTAGTGCCTCTTATTTTCGCCTGGATATTGGGATGGTAAAGACAGGTGTGGGAGACTGGAAGACCGGAAGTGTTTTTCCGGAATAGTGTATAATATTGGTTGGGTTTTTATTGTAAAACTGCCGAATGAAAAAACTCGGAAATTATGTTACCGGTCGCTGGATCGAGGGAGAAGGTGACGGGCAAATACTTGCTGACGCAGTTTCGGGCCTGCCGCTTTATCAGGCGGGAACAGGGGGCCTTGATTTTTTCAATGTACTTCAATACGCAAGAAATGTTGGCAACCCTGCCCTGCGCAAAATGAGTTTTCACGAAAGAGGCAGAATGTTAAAGGCGCTCGCGTTTCATCTTCAGAAACATCTCGAATCTTTTTATCAGATCAGTTATCAAACCGGCGCAACCCGTGCAGATTCCTGGATTGATCTGGAAGGCGGCATCGGAAATTTGTTTTCTTATGCTTCATTAAGGAGAAAATTCCCGGATCAGCCTTTTTGTGTTGATGGAGATCCGGTTGCACTCGGTAAGAATCATACTTTCATGGCACAGCATATTCTTGTACCGAAAGAAGGTGTGGCCATTCATATTAATGCATATAATTTCCCCGTATGGGGCATGCTTGAAAAAATTTCGGTTAATCTGCTGGCAGGAATGCCGGCCATTGTAAAGCCCGCTACCTGCACAAGCTTTTTAACAGAAGCGGTAGTTCGGGAGATTCACGCTTCCGGTATTTTGCCCCCCGGCGCCCTCCAGTTGATCTGCGGCAGCACGGGCAATCTGCTGGATCTTTTGAATGCGCAGGATGTGGTCACTTTTACGGGCTCTGCCTCAACCGGTTTGAAATTAAAATCCAATCCCGCCATACTCCGGGAAAATGTTTCATTTACGATGGAAGCAGATTCCCTCAATTGTATTGTATTGGGACCGGATGTTGAACCCGATATGCCTGAATGGGAAATTTTTGTAAAGGAAGTTCGAAAGGAGATCACTGTAAAAGCCGGACAAAAATGTACGGCAATCAGAAGAATATTCGTGCCGGAAAATAAGTTTGACGAAATGCGAAAATCGATTTCACGGGCATTATCACAAACATTGATCGGAAATCCCATGAACGAAAAAGTGAGGATGGGATCACTCGCCGGTCAGGATCAAAGGACCGAAGTAAAACAACAGGTTCAAAAATTACTGGCCTCTTCTCATATTATCTATGGCTCGCTGGATAGCGTAGAACTTGTGGATGCGGATATCATCAGGGGTGCATTTATGAGTCCGCTGCTATTGGAAAGTCTAAACCCGTTTTCTGAAAATGGCGCACATGATATCGAGGCGTTCGGACCAGTCAGCACGCTGATGCCTTATCGAAATTCCGATGATGCCATCGAGCTTTCCAGAAAAGGAAAGGGTTCACTTTGCAGCACAATCGTAACTTCCGAAGATGCGATTGCGAAAAATTATGTTCTAGGCGCCGCCACTCATCATGGCAGGATTTTAATTCTGAACCGATATGATACAAAAGAAAGCACAGGTCATGGATCTCCATTGCCAATGTTAGTACACGGTGGTCCGGGCAGGGCTGGTGGCGGAGAAGAAATGGGAGGGGCCCGCGGTGTAAAACATTATATGCAAAGAGCCGCAATTCAGGGATCCCCGGATAGTATAACAGCGATCACTTCAATATATCAGGCACACGCGACACAAAAGGTGGATGAAAAACATCCCTTCAAAAAATATTTTGAAGAATTAAAAATCGGAGACAGTGTTCATACGGCATCACGTCTCATACTGGATGCAGATATAAACCGGTTTGCTGATATCAGTGGCGATCATTTTTACGCCCACGATGAACATGGCGTATTTGATGATACCATGTTTGAAAGAAGGGTTGCTCATGGTTATTTTATATTAAGTGCAGCAGCTGGTTTATTCGTTGATGCTGCCAAAGGACCAGTCCTGCTGAATTACGGAATAGATGAATGCCGTTTTCTAAAACCCGTATATGCCGGCGCGACAATTGGAGTCCGGTTTACATGCAAGGAAAAAACCGAACAGGATTTAAGAGATGAAACTGATATCCCCAAAGGCATTGTGAAATGGTATGTAGATGTTTATGATGAAACAGGCGACTCGGTCATGATCGCAACGATACTTACCATGGTAAGAAAAAAAATATAAATTATGCAGGAACAAGCGACAGGATATGTAAAATCAGAAAAACACGGTTTAACGATGTCGATTGAATTTTATCATCCGCAAAGTAATTCACTACCGTCAGCACTGTTGAACGAATTGGCTAATGAGATACATGATGCCGGAATAGATGATGAGATAAAAGTTGTCATCCTGAGATCTGCAGGCGAAAGGGTTTTTTGTGCGGGAGCTTCCTTTGCTGAACTTTCGCAAATCAGTAACAGCAGC
>DASXKM010000311.1:0-9970 GCA_036496825.1 Puia sp.
GAGCTGGATTATGATCATCACTGGCACTCACCCCTGCTCTCAAATGAGAATGGCGTGGCGCTCGAAAGAATTAGGACTGATCTGCCAACCATGCTGGCGGGTAACTGGACTTCCGCCACCGCTGCCTCAGGATATGGAACACCCGGATATAAGAATTCCGAAAATTCACTGGACAGTATCGCCGGCGATTTTATTTCCATTGAACCGAAGATTTTCTCACCCGATATGGATGGATACCATGATTTTTTATTTATCCATTATCATTTACCCGCTGCCGGTTATATCGGTACTGTTTCCGTTTACGATGTCTTTGGAAGAAAGGTGCGGATACTCGTTGACAATATTTTATGGGGAACCGAAGGAAGCTTTCGCTGGGATGGTCTGGATGAACAGCAACGTTTATTGCCTATGGGGCATTATATTCTGATAATTCAATTGTTCCAGCCGGACGGAACAATTATCAACCGGAAACTGGTTACAGTGCTGGCCCGGTAGTCGGGAAGACTGGAAGTCTGGGAGTTTGGAAGTCTGGAAGTTATTTTTAAACCTTGCCTTAGGTTTTAGGCTTTGGGCTTTAGGCTTATACAAGAGATATATCAAAATGCACCAGATCAATAAATTGTTTTATCCGGTCATCGATTTCCGGTTTGGTAATTTCTTTCAGGCGATCGGGACCAAATTTCTCCACACAGAAAGAAGCCATGGCCGATCCCACGATGATGGCGGTTTTCATATTTTGAAAAGAGATGTCCTTTGTACGGGCTACATGTCCCATAAATCCGCCCGCAAAGGTATCGCCGGCACCTGTCGGATCGAATACATCTTCCAGTGGTAATGCCGGTGCAAAGAACACATCATTGGCGTGAAATAATAAGGCACCATGTTCGCCTTTTTTTATGATCAGAAATTTCGGGCCCATGGTCATAATCTTCCGTGCTGCTTTGACCAGGGAATATTCACCCGACAATTCCCGGGCTTCCGCGTCGTTCACCATCAGCAAATCAACCATGCTGAGAACCAGTCTCAAATCCTCCATCGCAGCACTGATCCAGTAATTCATGGTATCCAGCGCAATCAGTTTCGGACGATTTTTCATTTGTTTAATCACGCTGATCTGAACCGAGGGATGAAGATTACCGAGCATCAGGAATTCGGCTGACTGATAACTGTCAGGAATAACCGGATTAAAATCTCCCAGCACATTGAGATCGGTGACTAATGTATCCCTGGTGTTCATATCCAGATGATACCGGCCGCTCCAGAAAAATGATTTTTTATCTTTCACTCTCTCAACCCCTTCAAATGAACATCCTTTGGCTTCCAGACCTTTTATTTCAGATTCTTCAAAATCATTTCCAATAATAGAAACCAGGTTTATTGGCTTGACAAAATTAGCAGCGGCATAGGCAGCATACACTGCAGCGCCGCCGACGATCTTGTCTTTCTTCCCAAAAGGCGTTTCAATGGCGTCGTAAGCCATACTTCCAACACAAATAAGAGACATAATATTAGATAAATAAAAAAATATCCGGAATCCCGGAAAAATGCTGCAAACCTACTGCTTTTAGCCAAGAACTGTTGCTGCTGCAGGAATTAATGCCATTACCGGTTTGAAGATTGAACCTTTAACAGGACATTCAACTAAAAAAATTGTATATTGAATAGTCAGAATACTTTAAAACCAAAAGTATGAAAGCAAATAAAATGATCTTTGCCGGTATCAAGGCCATAGTATGCATGGGCCTCATTTTCCTGTTGGGATATTTGGGCTATCATAACCCGGATGCCATGGTATGGGTAGTTGCTGCTGCGATTTTCCTGGCATTCTCCTATTATTTTTATTCAAAAAATCTCGAGGAATAAGACCTTTACAGCCGCGAATTCAATATCACATCTTACATCAACAGTCAATACGTTTCGCCGGGAACGCGGGAACCTTATTTCATCCCATCATTACATCAGATCTCCTTTGGAACAACTGGCACATTGGCCATAACAGCTATTTTGTTGTTTATATTTGGCGCTGATATGGCAAAGATCAGAAGCAAAAAAAACACCAGTAAAAAGGATACGATCATAGAAAAAGCGTCGAAGCTTTTCCGCGAAAAAGGTTTTGGAGCTGCTTCCATGCGGGATCTGGCAGTAAACGTTGGTGTTGAAGCGGCCAGCCTTTACAATCACATACAATCGAAATCTGAAATTTTACAGGCAATCTGTTTTAAAGTAGCCAACGATTTTCTTTCCCATCTTGAAGCGGTACAGGCGAGTCCGGATCCGATCCTCAAAAAACTGGAAATGATCATCCGGTTTCATATCCGGATGATGATGGATCAATACGAGTTCGTTTATATATCCGATCACGAATGGAGGCATCTGCCGGAGCCTTATTTGTCCAATTTTCTCAACCAGCGCAGAAATTACCGGCGCAGCCTGTCTGATCTGATCGAACGTGGAATCGCGCAGGGGGAAATGAAAGAAATTGAACCCTATGTGGCGGTGCTGACAATGCTTTCCGCCATCAGCGGCATCGAATCATGGCACCGTTCAAGAAAAACCATTCCTCAGGATGTGCTGGAAAATAATATGGTAAAATACCTGATTGAAGGATTAAAGAAATAACGTGGCAAAACATTTTCGTCCCCTGTCGATATTGGATATTCGAAATGAAACAGACGATTGTGTGTCAGTGTCTTTCCAGATTCCGGATGAATGGAAAGAAGAATTCAAATTCCAGGCCGGGCAAAATATCACCCTGCGGACAATCATCGGGGGTAGAGAAGTCAGAAGATCTTATTCTATTTGCAGTAGTCCGCTCGAAAATGAACTGCGTATCGCGATAAAAAAAGTGGAAGAAGGATTATTTTCATCGCATGCCCACGCCCATTTTAAGTCATCACAGGTGCTGGATGTATTGGCACCCACAGGAAACTTTGTTCTGCCCGTTCATGAATCGAACAAAAAACACTATGTGGCTTTCGCTGCGGGCAGCGGCATTACACCTGTCATCTCTTTGTTGAAAACCATCTTAAAAGAGGAACCGCTCAGCCGCTTCACGCTGATATATGCAAACCGCAACAGAAGCTCGGTTATTTTCAGAGAGGAACTTCTCGCTTTGAAAAACGAATATCCCGAACGTTTTCATTTGATGATGATCTTCAGTCGCGAGAAAATGGATGCAGCGGTTTTCGAAGGACGAATCGATTCTTCTAAATGTGAAATGATTTTTAAACATATCCTTCCGTTGGCCGCAGATCAGGAATATTTATTGTGCGGACCGGCGCCGATGATCTTCTCCATTCGATCCTGGCTGCTGGAACAAAAAATCGAAGAAAAAAAAATTCATTTTGAATTGTTTTCTGATCCCGGTGAATTGGGCAGATCAAGGGAGAAAACAAATTCAGTAGTCGGTGAATCATCAGAAATAAAAAGCCTGGTTACGATTCGCCTGGATGGTGTATCATCAGACTACCAGATTCCTGTTCAGGGTCCTACCATTCTTGAAGCCGCCATACAGGCAGGTGCTGATCTACCCTATGCCTGTCGCGCTGGTGTTTGCGCCAGTTGCCGCGCGAAACTGGTAAAAGGAAAAGTTATCATGGATCAGAATTACGCTCTCGCGGATGAGGAAATAGAACAGGGATTTATCCTCGCCTGCCAGTCGCATCCCGCTTCTGAAAAACTGATCATCGATTTTGATATCAGATAAACGGATTAATAAGACCCGAAATAGTGACGACAGCTGAAATTCCGATTCATTCATAAACTAACAACTGTTAGTTTTTTTCTTGTTTTACCTGTAAATTGCAGGATGCTTGGTCAACAGGAAATATTCGATCAGAAAATTGAACAGGAGATCCGTATCGAGCCGAAAGACTGGATGCCGGAGGAATACCGCAGGATGTTGATCCGGCAAATGTCGCAGCATGCACACAGTGAAATCGTTGGCATGCTGCCCGAAGGAAACTGGATCACGCGGGCTCCCTCTCTTCGAAGAAAAGCAACACTGATTGCGAAAGTGCAGGATGAAGCGGGACATGGATTATATATATATTCAGCAACAGAAACGCTCGGTATTACACGTCTGGAAACGATTGAGCAATTGCATGCCGGCAAAGCAAAATATTCTTCCATCTTTAATTATCCAACCCTGACCTGGGCTGACATCGGCGCGATCGGATGGCTGGTGGATGGAGCGGCCATCATGAACCAGGTTCCGCTGTGCAGGGCATCCTATGGTCCTTACGCGCGTTCAATGATCCGGATTTGCAAGGAAGAAAGTTTTCATCAGCGACAGGGTTTTGAGATTCTGATTACGTTAAGCCGCGGCAGCGAAGCGCAAAAAGAAATGTGCCAGGATGCCATCAACCGGTGGTGGTGGCCATCTTTAATGATGTTTGGACCAAATGATGACGCATCTCCAAATTCACAGAAGAGTATGCAATGGAAAATCAAACGATTTACCAATGATGAACTCCGTCAGAAATTTGTAGATGTATGTGTAGATCAGGTAAAAACACTGCAAATGCAATTACCGGATCCAAAAATAAAATGGAATGAAAATACGGGACACTATGATTTCGGCGAAATCAACTGGGAAGAATTTTATGAAGTACTAAAGGGTAACGGTCCCTGTAATAAAGAGCGGCTGGAGGCACGTAAAAAAGCACATGAAAACGGAGCCTGGGTACGGGAAGCAGCAGCAGCCCATTCCGCAAAAAAAAATTATTCAATCAATACCGAAATGCATGGAAGCCAAACCGCTTAGCGAAAACTGGCCGCTCTGGGAAGTCTTTATTCGTGCCCGCCAGGGACTCGATCATAAACATGCGGGAAGTCTCTATGCCGCAGACGCACAGATGGCTATTGAAAACGCGCGTGATGTGTACACGCGACGAAATGAAGGAATCAGCATCTGGGTGGTGGAAAGCAAAAATATCCATGCATCAAATCCTGAGGATGCAGGTGAATTATTCGACCCGGCCAACGACAAAATGTACCGCCTCCCGGCTTTCTATCATCTTCCGGATCAGGTGAAAAATATTTAACCGATGGATCTTTTTTCAAGTTATATCATTCACCTGGCAGATAATGCATTAATTCTTGGTCACCGGAACAGCGAGTGGACGGGTCACGGACCGATTTTGGAACAGGACATTGCCATATCGAATATTGCGCTTGACCTGATCGGACAGGCAAGAAATTTTTACCAGCTGGCGGCTGTCCGGATGAATGAAATGGAACCCGGTGAGAATATTACCGAAGATGACCTGGCTTATCTCCGCGACGGAAATGAATTCAAAAATTTTATTCTTGTTGAACAACCGAATGGTGACTGGGCAAAAACCATTCTCCGGCAATTTTATTTCAGCAGTTTTCAATTGCTTTTATACAGGGAACTTTTGAAATGTCAGCATGCTGAACTGGCAGCCATCTGCGAAAAGTCAATCAAAGAAACCCGCTATCATCTAAAATGGAGCAGTGAATGGGTGATCAGGCTGGGCGACGGCACTTCCGAAAGTCATTCACGTATGATCAATGCCCAGCTCGATTTAAATCCCTTTATCGACGAATTATTTTTACCGGCGGATTTTGACTATGAGATGGCAGAATCCGGAGTGGGCATTTTGCCCGAGATATTGAAAGAGGAATGGTTCCGCCGCGTAAACGGAATATTTGAAACGGCAACCTTGCCATTTGTTCCGGCTCAGAATAAAGTCATGCAGATCCTATCGGGTAAAAACGGAGTCCATTCAGAACATCTTGGTTTTTTGCTTGCAGAAATGCAGTTTCTCCAAAGAGCCTATCCGGGATGCACATGGTAGTATGGAAGACTGGAAGACTGGAAGTCTGGAAGTGAATGAAAAAGTCATTATGAACAAGGAAGAAATTATACATATTTTATCAGAAGTGAAGGATCCGGAAATACCGGTGCTTACGATTTCCGATCTGGGCATACTGCGTGCGGTAGAATATGAAAATGATATTGTCCAGATACAAATTACACCAACATACAGTGGTTGTCCCGCCATGGAAGTGATTCAGGAAGATATTCGCACAGAACTCGCCCGGTATGGATTGAGGCACATAGAAATAAAACAGGTACTTTCTCCTGCCTGGACAACCGACTGGATGAGTGAAGCAGGAAAACAAAAGCTCGTAGCTTTCGGTATCGCAGCGCCTGCAATCCATACCTGTTTTCTAAGCGGGGAAGACAAGCCGGAATCCTGCCCGCTTTGTCATTCTAAAAATATTGAAATGATCAGCCGTTTCGGATCCACAGCCTGCAAAGCTTTATATCGCTGCCTCGACTGCCAGGAGCCCTTCGATTATTTTAAATGTCATTAAAACCTTATTCAAATGCCCGATATTCTTTTTGAAATCAGGGAACAGGTTGCCCACATCTCGTTAAACAGACCCGAAAAACTAAATGCATTCAACCGAAGCATGGCGATGGAACTGCAGGATCAGTTATTGGTTTGCGATGAAGACGATTCCATTCGTGCCGTACTCCTGACTGGCAGCGGACGTGCATTTTGTTCAGGACAGGATCTTTCGGAATTTCCCGCAGACCGCCTGCCGGATTTTGAAAAAGTAATTGATGAATATTATAACCCGGTGATCCGGTTGTTGAAAACCGTTCGGAAACCAGTCCTCTGTGCAGTCAACGGTATTGCCGCAGGTGCAGGAGCTAACATAGCATTGGCCTGCGATATCGTCGTGGCGGTTTCATCGGCAAATTTTGTACAGGCATTTTCAAAAATCGGACTGATACCGGATTGCGCAGGAACTTTTTTTCTGCCGAGGCTCGTCGGACTGCAAAAAGCCACCGCTCTGATGATGCTTGGCGACAAGATTTCCGCCGCAGAGGCTGAAAGAATGGGAATGATCTATGCTTGTATTGAAGAAGCAGATTTTTATGAAAAAACAAATCAGCTGGCGATTGCACTTGCCAGGCTGCCTACAACAGCACTGATCCTGACGAGAAAGGCATTATTGGAATCTTCAACGAATAACCTGGAAGAACAGCTGGAACTGGAAAAAAAATTCCAGCATAAAGCGGGACAAACCCACGATTTTATGGAAGGGGTTGCTGCTTTTCTCCAAAAACGGGGCCCCGTGTTCACCGGCAAATAATACGCTGCCCTCTTATTTAAAATTTACTGACCCCTTGATTTCAGAATCGATCGGGTTCATCGGACGGACAGGTGTTTTTGCACTTTTCATTTCTTTCTCCAGGTTCACATACTCCGATTGCAATTCAAGAATCTGGGCGTGATTATAAACGATCTCTTTTCTGAGTTCAGAAATTTTGAACTGCTTCTTCTGCAATTGACGGCTCCTCAATAAATACCCGGTCATTAAGGAACCCCCAGCCAATAGAATCAGGCTGAGTACGTTCAGGGTAAATTCGACATTAAGCATAGTATAGGTTTATAGGGTTTACTTGATTATTTCATCGATATGGCAAAGTTTTCCGTCCTGATTCATGCCTTCGATCACAACACGGAATTTATTACTGATATCATTATTATAAAATACAAAGCTCATTTTACGATTTGAATTGTCCAGATGCATCCTCGGATTCCAGTAAAGGGTGGAACGATAATCAGTTGCCTGGAAATCTTCGATCTTATTATTATAATGCTGATGATAAAATTCCCTGGCCGGCGTATATCCCTTCACGATGGCGAAGCCGGTTTTATTTTCCATAATATTATTCTGATCCAGCGCCTGGCGGCTGGTGATCGCAAGCGTAGGCAATCCCTTATGATCTGCCTTCGGCAGAAATTTTATAAACAGAATCTCTTTCATACTGACCGATTTCAGGTCATCCATGGCTACCGGCGTTCCGTCGAGCGTGATATTCACATTGCTGCGAAGAGCAAAACTATTTACTCTGTATGAAGCGAGCCTGGTGTCACCCGCCGGCATATTTTCCCTGATACTGGCCGGAAATCTCAAATCGACAAACATGGTATTCAGATAATGAGCGGCATTCTCTGAATTCTTTCCCAGAGACTCCCTCACGGGCGTAATCGCATAACTCATAGCCGGAGCCGCCACAGAATTATCATGGATCTCTATCAAATTCCCGTTCATTTCTTTTTCAAGAATCACATCCGGGACTTTAACCCAGGAAAACGAAGGTTCATCTGCTTTTGCCGGTGAAAGTGCAGGAAGTAACCCCGAATAAAGACTGATTTGACTATTGCTATTTAGCTTGGCTGAATGGTTGAATTTATATACAACCTGGACAGAGTCATAAAAAAACAGACCGTTCTTTCCAAAATTCCCTTCTCCATCCACCGGAAGCTTATATACATTTTTCTTCCTGTCTTTTGTGATCATCAGGAGTGCCATGGAATCCTGTGCATTCAGGTCGGTCCCGTTTTTTATTTCTCCCCGGATGGAAAGAAAACCGGCATCCCGCTGAAATTTTAATTCGGGAAATTTTCCGCTGACAACAGCTTCCCAGTTAAACCTTCTCCATCCGTGTGTCAGAAGTAATAGATTCAAATGTTCGTTGGCATTGAGCGGATTTGACAAAAAAGATGCGGCATCGGGAATCGTTCCCTTTAAATCGCCGGCTATCAGGAGATCTGAATAAATATTATTACTGCTGTCGTATCCAAGCCCGGCATCCGTTACAGAGATGGAAAGATTGGTCACCAGACTGTCGGGAATGCTAATGGAAATTTCGTTGCGGGCCCTTTTATTCAAATTCACAGTCTCCCTTTTCATCTGGATTTTTGAAAAGGCTTTCTGATTATTTATAAATACAACTCTTTCTGCCAGTGGCGCCAAAGCGCCATCAAATGCCGAGAGCTGTAAAACACCGCAGGGAAATGAACCCGCGGTAATAGTTCCTTCAGCGACGTTATTTTCAAGCATGACGCTGTTGCGATAAACGACTTTCTGGTTAACCGTGCCGACAATAATAATTTTTGTCAGTTTACTGGCATCGGCGGATTTTTCGAGTTTGTAATGAATCTGGTCATTGTGAAACGGGTCAGCGTGTAAAACCAGGCCATTTGCTTTCGCATCGGGAATGGGTGCAGAATGAACTTCTCCGTTATTTTCGGACCATGATGCGGTGTAGTGTTCGCCTGCCACAGGTTTAAAAAGCATATATCCCATCCCGTTATACACGGTGGCAAATGAATCAACCACCATATTATTGGAGTTTTTGACGACCCCATGCACCATGACCGGCTTGTTATGCTGATTGAGGGCTTCAAATGCCAGAACGGAAGGAACTCCGTTGATGAGGTCGCCTCCTTCCGGAAAAAAGTTGATCGTCGTCTGAATTTTATCTGCTACCGGATTGCCTCCTTCGATGGGCATCAGAACCGGTATGTCTTTATTATAAAGAAATGCGTTATCAAAATTCAACATCCATTGTGTATATGCTTTCACATGGATAACGCCGTTTTTTACCCAGGCCGGGATTTTAAAATAGGAACTTGCCCCACCTTCGGTAATGGGCGAAACACTGTGCAGCAATAACCTGCCGTCGATATCCGTCCAGTCAAAATAAAGATTTTTACTTACTCCGGAAGGTTTGCTTTCACTTAACAGATAAGCTTCCATCCAAATGGTCTCACCCGGAAGATAGGTATCCTTGTCAAAATGAATATGGAGTTTCTCCTGTGGAAATTTGCTGTTATAAACGCTTAAGGCGGAGTCGGGCGACTGGCCAAACAAGTTTGTTCCAAATAGGAATGCAATACAGATTAATAGGGTAAGTCGGTTCATTTCAAGGGTGTTGGATTATAACTACTAACAAAAACATTCAGAAAACTCAAAAAGGGGCAGTTAAAAACTTACCCCTATTGTATAATTTATCGATTTAATTTATCCATTAATAATATTACTATGTGTCAGGTAATTTGTAGTCGGATGATAAATAAACAAACAACTACCGTTCTTAATCGTTTTGATGATCTTAGGACTCATCACGTTCGGCATA
>DASXKM010000312.1:0-5347 GCA_036496825.1 Puia sp.
AATCGTTTATCCGCTGGAAACTTTATTAAAAACAAAATGAATTTAAAAAGCCCACTGAAAAAATTTTTTATGGTCATACTCTGGTGCCTGCTGGGCGGTTCCGGACTGGCGCTTCTGATTGCTGCAATCAATGCGAAGAACAGTAGCCTTTGCCATGGCATGGAGGTTGAGATCAACGACGGCGGCAAAGCCTTTTTTCTGAACAAAAAAGATGTGATTGCCATGCTTGAATCTGAGGGGATCAGGGATTTACACAATAAAAAGATGGCATCCTTCGACCTGTTGAAGATGGAAACTATTCTTCGCAGAAACACATGGATTAAAGATGCCCAATTATATTTTGACAACAATCAAATGCTGAAACTCCGGATTCAGGAAAGACAGCCTCTGGCAAGATTGTTTACAAGCGGTGGAAACAGCTTCCTGATAGACAGTGCCGGCGTACAAATGGCACTCGCAGAAAAAAATGTATTCAGATTACCTGTATTCACCGGTTACCCGTCAGAAAAATTCGGATTAAGACGTGACAGTGCACTGGACAGTCAGATCAGAGACCTGGCTAATTTTCTAAACCATGATTCTTTCTGGTCAAATCAGGTACAGGAAATAAATATCGGTGCCTCCAAAACATTCCGGTTAACACCGTTGATCGGAAATCAGGCAATTGAATTTGGCGACGGAAGTCAGTACGAGAATAAATTTCATAAGCTTTTTACCTTTTACAAGGATGTGATCACGCAAACGGGCTTTGAATACTATACAAGTATCAATGTCTCCTTTGAGAACCAGGTGATCGCAACCCGTAAGCAGGGATCGGTTTCACGGGCCGATTCCATACAGGCCAGAAAAAATGTGATGGACATGATCCGTCTCGCACAGAAGATGCAATCGGATACGGCAAAAATCAGAGACATTAAACCGCTTGAAAAAAATACTATGACCGAACAGACACTGCGCAGTTATGACCTTCCTGAAGAAAACGAAACAAATAACAATCAAACAGGCACTAAACATCAACAACAAACAGTAAAACAAACTAAACCATGAACCAGGAACAACCCATTATTGTAGGACTCGACATAGGCACAACTAAAATTGCAGCTATTGCAGGCCGAAAAAACGAATATGGCAAGTTGGAAATCCTTGGCTTTGGCCGGGCGAATTCGAACGGAGTCAAGCATGGTCAGGTATTGAATATTGACGAAACCATCAAGGCCATACGAATGGCGCTCGATAACTGTTATGCATCAAATCCCAACCTGAGTATATCTGAAGTGTATGTTGGTATCGCTGGTCATCATATCAAGAGTTTACAAACCCGGGGGGATATTGTTAGACAGAGTACTGAAAATGAAATTACCCAGAAGGAAATTGATCAGTTGGTGGCAGATCAGTATAAAACCTATATACCGGCCGGCGACCAGATTATCGATGTGATCCCTCAGGAATTTGCGGTGGATAATTTCCAGAATATCATCAGCCCGATTGGATACGGGGGCGTCAAAGTCGGCGCCAATTTCCATATCATAACCGGCGATAAAAACGCCATTAAAAATATCAGCCGCGCGGTTGAAAAAAGTGGATTGCAAACAAAAGATCTCGTGTTGCAGCCGCTGGCATCAGCCGCAGCGGTGATGGGTCAGGAAGACCTGGAAGCAGGAGTCGCTATAGTAGACATTGGTGGTGGTACAACTGACCTGGCTGTGTTTTATGAAGGTATACTAAAGCACACTGCGGTGATTCCATTTGGCGGCGAAAATATTACCAACGATATAAAAACAGGTTTGGGTGTTTTGAAAACCCAGGCTGAACAAATGAAAGTTCAATTTGGATCAGCTCTCTCCAATGAAGCCAAAGGAAATGCCTTCATCACCATTCCCGGTTTAAGAGGTATGCCGGCAAAGGAAATCAGTGTGAAAAACCTGGCCAATATCATCCAGGCCCGCATGAGCGAAATCATGGATTTTGTTTCCTACCATTTAAAACAAGTGGGTCTGGACAATAAAATGCTGAATGGCGGGATCGTTCTAACGGGAGGGGGCGCCCAGTTGAAACACCTGATTCAACTAACCGAATATGTAACGGGATTAAACGCAAGAATTGGTTTTCCCAATGAGCATCTCGCTTCCGGACAAATCGAAGAGCTTTCAAGACCGACCTATTCCACCTGTATCGGATTAATATTGAAAGGATACAGCGACTATGAACATAATCGAAAGCAGTTTGAAAAAACACATATTCAGGTTGATATTCCGACAACATTAAGAACGCCGGAAATAGCGAAAGAACAGGTGTTGATTACCGAAGAAGCCAAACAACAGGAGAGAATTATTAACAGACGTGGAATAAAAGATTTCTGGGGTAAGTTCAAAGACGGTATCATTGATCTGTTCAAGGAAGAAGAAGATCACGCACTTTAATACTATACAAACCTTTAATTCTATTTTATGATCCAGTTTGATTTACCTAAAGAAAGATCGTCCATTATAAAAGTGATTGGCGTGGGAGGAGGCGGAAGCAATGCAGTCAATCACATGTTCGGACAAAATATCGAAGGTGTTGATTTTATCATTTGTAATACGGATGCGCAGGCGCTCGCACAGAGTCGCGTCTCCAACAGAATACAACTTGGACCCTTGTTGACACAGGGCCTCGGGGCAGGAGCAAATCCGGATATTGGCAGACAGGCTACTGAAGAAAGCCTGGAGGAAATTAAATCCATTCTGGAAGTAAATACCAAAATGGCATTTATTACCGCCGGTATGGGAGGAGGAACCGGAACAGGGGGCGCACCTATTCTCGCAAAAATTTGTAATGACCTGGGTATTCTTACAGTAGGTATCGTAACAACTCCGTTTTCCTATGAAGGCAGAAAAAGACAGCTGCAGGCCGAAGAAGGGATTTCGTTACTAAAAGACTATGTTGATACCCTTCTTGTAATCAGTAATGATAAGCTGCGGCATCAGTTTGGAAATCTGAAAATGAAAGAAGCATTTTCCAGGGCCGACAATGTACTGGCGACGGCTGCAAAATGTATCACGGATGTCATTAATAGCACCGGTCAGATCAATGTCGATTTTGCGGACGTGTGCACAGTGATGCGAAACGGTGGAGTAGCCATTCTCGGAAGCTCTGCTGCATCCGGTAACAACCGGGCACAACAAGCCATTGAAGAAGCATTGAATTCACCATTATTAAACGACAATGATATCCGCGGAGCAAAATGGATTCTGATCAATATCAATTCTTCGGAAGGAGATCATGAATTTACCATGGATGAAGTTGAAATCATACAGCATCATCTGATCAGCCAGGCAGGTGAGGATACCGATGTGATTCTCGGACTGGGTTACGATGCCGCATTGGGTGACAAGATTGGTATAACGATCATCGCTACCGGATTTGAATATAAGGATCCATTCAAACGTGCTGAAAAACCAGCCGCACCGAAAAAGGAAGAAAAGATTGTAATGCCGCTGCAGATGCCTGTAACAGAAATGATAAAACCAAAGGAAAGCCTGGCAGCAGAGTTGACTAATGAAAAACACTTAGTCGAAGCCGCTGGCATGCAAAAAATTTCAGTATCCGCACCAAGCCGGTCGCAGGAGCTGGAACCAAGGCTGGTGGAGGTTCCCGAGCCTGTTGCAATGCTCAGGAAAACCGGTCCGATGGTTGTCATGCCGGCAAAAACCGACAGCCGCATCCCGACAGAACCATCCGTGGAAAAAAAGATCATGGAAGAACCGATAGAATGGATATTTTCGCAGGGTACCGTTACCGCATACAAAGAAAAAGATAAAGAGAAAAAAACGGTATCAAATATTCCTCCGGCGATATCGGGTGGATATCTTGCCAGACCTTCCAATATTTACGACGAAGAACCATCAGAATCCCGGTCTGAAGAATCAGGTTTGAAAGAACATATGATCTTATCTGCGACTGCGAAAAATCCGGTTCAGGATGAAAGTCCTTCTGCTGATATGCAGCTCGTTTTTAAAGATGAAATTCCAGCGGCGGATGTGCCTCGGGCCCATCAAACACAACCGGTATCTATGGCGGATCAGCCTGCAGAGGAGCCTGCCATGCAGGACGAAGCAGAAGGTCTGAAACGCCGTGCAGCAGAGAGGATCAACAAATTGCGCAACTTGTCGTTCAACATGAATGCTGCGGATCCGAATAATGAGTTTGAAATTGTGCCGGCCTACATCCGCCGAAATCTGGAACTGTATAATACAGTAAATAGTGTGGAGAGTTTTTATAGCCAGTATGAAGTCAAATCTGAGAATAATAATCAGGGAGAAATCAGCACCATCAATAGTTTTTTGGATGGCAGAAAACCAGACTAGTCATTATCATATCGTTTGTTTTTAGTTGTTTATTCCCTTCCCGCACTATGCGGGAGGGGTTTTTTTATCGCATTCAATAAAGAATTCCATGGACACAGTGATAATTACGGGTGGCACCGGATTGATAGGAACCGCTTTATCAAAATTCCTTCTTTCCAGGGGCTACCAGGTGATTATTTTAACCAGGAATCCGAACACGCCAAAGAATTCTTCACCGGGTATTTCATACGTAAACTGGAATATAGATGAACAAATCGTAAATGAAGACGCTTTCAAGAAAGCAAACTACATCGTTCATCTCGCGGGAGCCGGAGTGGCAGATAAAGCCTGGACAGAAAAAAGAAAACTGGAAATTGTTGAAAGCCGAACGAGGAGTAGTGCTCTTCTGATAAAGGCATTGAGTAGCATTCCCAATAATATTGTTTCCGTTGTCAGTGCCTCCGCAATCGGCTGGTATCAGCAAAATAAAAATGGCCCTTCTGTTGAAACAGATCCACCGGCAACAGATTTTCTTGGTTCAACCTGTGAAGCATGGGAAAAATCAATAAAACCTGTTGAAGCGCTTGGAAAAAGGCTCGTCATACTTCGTACCGGTATCGTATTGAGCAATGAAGGGGGCGCGTTCCCTGAATTCAGAAAACCCATTCAATATGGCATCGCCGGTATCCTGGGAAATGGAAAACAGGTGATCAGCTGGATCCACATCGAAGACCTCTGCCGATTGTATTTGGAAGCCATGGTGAATCCGGACTGGTCCGGTATCTTCAACGCAGTTTCACCTTCACCCGTGAATAACCGGAACTTTACAATTGAGTTGGCAAAGAAAATGAAGGGTAGCTTTTTCATACCCATACCGGTACCCAATTTCATACTTCGATTGATGATGGGCGACAGGAGTGAAGAAGTTCTCAAGAACAGCAACATCAGTGCGAACAAATTAAAACAACAGGGGTTTCAATTTATTTTCCCAACAATTGATACAGCGTTCAGAGACCTCACCG
>DASXKM010000313.1:0-2800 GCA_036496825.1 Puia sp.
CGAATTTCTTCCGTTGCTGAACATACACGAATGATTTCGAACACCTGGGTCTGCCGTACGACAAACTGCAAAACAACTGCCAGAAATACATACCCGAGAAAATCTTATTTATCTTTAAGACGAAATCCTAAACTTCAAAACAACAATACATATGAAAAGGGCAAAAAAAATATTACTGATAACCGGTGATGCCGGTGAAAGCTTCGAAGTTCTTTTTGCGTCTCACCGCTTACGTGAAGCCGGATATATTCCCGTCATAGCGGCGCCGGCCGTGAGAAGGTTAAACCTCGTGATACATGATTTTGAGCCGGGATGGGATACATACGTTGAACGGAAGGGATACCTTGTTGAATCGGAAATTGCATTCGCTGATGTTAATGTAACCGATTATGAAGCTGTGCTGATACCGGGTGGACGGGCACCGGAATACCTGCGAAATGATGCTACAGTTATCAGCATCGTTCAAAAGTTCTCGCGGGCAAATAAATATATTTTTGCGATTTGTCACGGCGTGCAGATCCTCGTCACGGCAGGTCTCGTCGATCATAAAAAAATTGCCTGTTATGAACATGTAAAATTTGAAGTGGAAGCATGCGGAGGAATTTATGTGACTCCTCAGGAGGCTGTTAAGGATGGGATGATCGTTACCGGTAAAACCTGGCAATCTCATCCCGAATTTTACAGGTTGGTCTTTAGCTGCCTTCAGAACAGTAATGAAAAGACTGCGGATGCGGCGGAATTACTGGAACTTTCATGAATGTTTATAAAGACTATAGCCAGGAAGAATTAAATAGCCAATATAATACGCGGCTGCAGGTACCAGACTATGCAGATTATTTCGACCGCTGGGAAATATTGAGCCGGAAAACTGCATTGGAAAATACTATTCTGAAAGATATTTCTTTTGGTGATCATCCGGAAGAGCGCCTGGATATTTTTCCTTCAAAAATTCCTCACTCCAAAACACTGGTCTTTATCCATGGCGGATACTGGCACCTGCTCGACAAATCTATGTTTCACTTCCTGGCTGATCATTTCCTGAAGTACAACATAACCACTGTCTTTATAAATTACCCGCTTGCCCCAAATTCTTCCATAGATGAAATTGTCGTATCATGCCGTAAGGCTTTACGGTGGTTATATGATAACATGACGCTGTTCAATGGCGATTCAGCGGAAATCTATCTGCTGGGGCATAGCGCGGGAGGCCACCTCGCTTCTATGCTGATGGTTGAAGAGGAAACAAAATATCTGCGGGTCGTGATCTCACTCAGTGGTATATTCCGCCTAGAGCCTGTGATGCTTTCATATCTGAATCAATCGATCGGTATGGATCGCGAAAATGCGCTGAAAAATAGTCCTGTGTTTTTAGACCCGGTAAATGATTGTTCTCTCTTGCTGGTTACGGGTGCAGACGAATCAGATGAGTTCATAGCTCAAAGTGAAGAGCTCTATCAATGCTGGAAAAACAAATGCAGCACCATAGAATCTTTAAAAATTCCTCAAAAAAATCATTACTCCATTCTTGACGCGGTTGTTGAAAAAGATTCGTTTCTTCGGGATGTCATTATTCGTCTGATGAATATTCATCCCGGAGGTGCATAGTAATCGCGCGGAGTTGGCTTTAGCACACCAGGCCGCAACATCTCAAAAAAATCTCAACAACATGAACAAAAGAGTACCTGTTATTCTGATACTCATCACCACATTCAGTCTTGGTTTCGCTTTCAACTCGCTCATTACGAAAATCAGCAATCGTCAGGCGTCACAGAAGAGGGCAACCGGTATTGGTGGCATCTTTTTCAAATGTCAGAATCCCGGAAAAATCAGGGAATGGTATAATACCCATCTTGGTTTGAATACGAATCAGTACGGGGCCGTTTTTGAATGGAGACAGGGTGCAGATTCCACAAAAAAGGGATATACGCAATGGAGCCCGTTTTCAGAAAAAACGAAATACTTTGAACCCTCTTCCAAAAACTTCATGATTAATTACAGAGTTGAAAATCTGGAAGAACTTGTTGATCAGCTCAGAAAAGACAGTGTAACGATCGTAGACAAAATTGAAACCGTTGAGTACGGAAAATTTGTTCATATCATGGATATAGAGGGCAATAAGGTTGAACTATGGGAACCAAATGATATAGCATATGAAAAACTTGGAGAAAAAATGGGAAGCAAGACTACAAAATAGTAGCCATGGCCTGCTTTTTTCATAAATACTATGGATATGGCAAAGAAATCTAAAAATAAAACGGGATCAAAAAGCCGGAAAAAGGAAATCATGGCAAAAATTCTGCACAATATATCCGCGGCCATGAAGGACTATGCCAGGCCCGCTTCGGAAAGAAAGCTCGAACGCAAAATCAGGAAGGCAAAAAAGAAAGAATCAACGCACAAAAAGAAGTAAAAACAGGTGCGTTCAGGTAAAAACTTCGCTGTTCTTTACCCCCTTGAAAGAGCTCCCGCTTTTCTGCAAATATTCTCCTTAAATTTTCAAAATCAGGTCTACCCTGTTGATTTCATGCGAGCCGGGGCGACATTTATTCACCTTCGGAACTGGCATTAGCGCGAGCATTTTGAAGTATAAAATACAGATAAAAGACGGATAAAACAGGGAAATTTTTCGAGTATAAGGCGACAGTAATTATTATTTAATGCAATATATTCTTATCTTTACGAAGTTACCAATACCAAAAAAAATGGGAAGGCTGCTTGGCGGCGTGAACGGACAAATTCAGGGGAAAGTCGGTACTATGATCGGTTCCTCGCGAAACGGTATTCCTTATGTAAAAGGACC
>DASXKM010000314.1:0-1911 GCA_036496825.1 Puia sp.
CAGCATGGGCCTTTCCCTTGTTTATATCAGCCGGTTTGACGAATATGATGCAAGTACTTTGCAATTGATCGTAAAAGGACAAAAAGCGGTTCTCTCGGGCATTGTATTTTGTTTTATTTTCAGCTGCATTCTCTTATGGATCCTGATTCCGGGATGGTTGCACCCGGGAATTCCGGGCAGATTTTTATCTCACAAGCCCGCCAACACGATTCATGATAAAACAGGCGGCCTGGATTTTATGGTCATTGTGAATTCTCTTATCGGCAATTTCGTGACCGGCTCTTTTATTACCGTCATTCTTTCGTCTTCCCTGAGACGAAAAAAGAAAAATTAACCAGCATTCCGCAGCATACGGGTGATGTTAACGGTATGTTACAACGCTTTATCATTGCCGGAGACTGGCACAGTCTTTAAAATGGGAGTGAAAAAACACACCATCATTCCTATGGGTATAAAACGGGTCAACGAATGGATATCCGTTTGCACACATCGCCGCTTATCTAGTCCCTTTTTTCCTCGTACTTATTCCAAAAAGAGAATAAAGCGGGCAGACACCAAATAGTCCTGTTATAACCAATATTGATCCTGCAAATAGTACCAGAGTCGTGCCCCAGGATATTACATGGATATCCGGAGCAACCAACAGGACTAATGCAATTCCTGCTATTATTCTTAATAAGCGATCTGTCGATCCGATATTCTTTTTCATGACTATGAATTTGTAATATAATAATATGATTTAGCAACTGCCTGATCTATGAGCAGGCACACTGGCTGATATGACATAAATCATCCCGGTGGTTGATGGATATCTGATATGCCACAAACACAAAACGATATTTTTATATAGATAATCAAAGGACCCGTATATCACGGCCCTGGCTATTAATCTCAAAATTAGTTTTATGAAAATACTTTTTGTATGTATCGGAGGCCATTTCCCCGAAGGAGCATTCAGGTTTCTTAAAAACCTGCATGGTGTCGGCACTATTTCGGTAAAAGGTATTTTTTTTAGCGAAATAAATATACGCGAAGTGGCGGCGATCAGCAATCCCCCTCTCAGCGAACCTTTTGTAAAACCCCGGGAAAAAGCCAGACAGGAGGTGGAAACAAGTAAGAGCCGTTTTATTGAATCCTGCAAATCGGTTGGAATGCGACATACCGTTGATGAAATCGCGGGCACATGGGACACACCCTATTTTTTAAAAGAAACCCGCTTTGCAGACCTGACAGTGATGAGCGAGAAATTGATTTCAAATAATATGCTCGATGATGAGCCGAATTATTTTATCCACGACTCGCTGCGCAACGCGGAATGTCCGGTAGCTGCCATACCGGATTCTTACACAAAGATGGACCGGATTATTGTAGCCTATGACGGGCAAAAAGAAAGCATGTTTGCACTCAAACAATTTACCCATATGTTTCCGGATTACGGCGATTTGCCCATCGAACTGGTATATATAAAAGATGAAGACAAAGAGGGGATACCGGAAGCAGCACTCTTAAAAGAATATTCACTGGCTCATTTTGATGCAGGAAACATGTTAAAACTTCACTACCATAGTCCTCATTCTTTTAACGAATGGCTGAAGAAAAAACTGAATGTGATATTAATCGCCGGTAGTTTTTCCAGATCCGGGGTATCGATGCTGCTAAAAGAAAGTTTTGTTGAAAAAGTTATAAGGAATAATTCGGTTCCTGTTTTTATAGCTCACAACACAAAATAATAAGTTCAAATAAATTTCATGGAAAATTATGTTTCCGCGGACGAGGCAGTTTCCGGTATCGGGTCGGGAAGCAATATTTTTATCCAGACCGCTGCGGCTGCTCCTCTTCCGTTGATCAGAGCATTGGCAGCAAAGGGCAATACGCTGAAAGACATTACAATCTATCAAATGCATACCGAAG
>DASXKM010000315.1:0-4322 GCA_036496825.1 Puia sp.
TTCACGCAACTGCCATTCGCTGTCACGCCATTTGGGCCTCACCTTCACAAACAATTCCAGGAATACTTTCCTTCCAATGAATTCCTCGATTTCCTTTCGGGCTTCTGTACCCAACTGCCTGATCATTTTTCCACCCTCACCTAACAGAATGCCCTTTTGTGTTTCACGTTGTACTATAATGTCAGCCTGAATTTTTGTAAGCGTTTCCTTTTCTTTGAATTCCTGAATCAGCACCGCGGTGTGATATGGAATTTCATCCTCATATAAACTGAAGATTTTTTCTCTTATCATTTCGCCCACAAAAAATTTTACGGGCCGGTCGGTCATTTCTTCGCCATCAAAAAAAGCCTCTCCTTCAGGTAGCAGTTGAACAATACGTTCGAACAGGACATCTGTATTTAGTTTTCGGAGTGCCGAAATCACCAACAGATCTGTACAATATTTTTTGTCCATGAAAAAAACCTTCGCAGAATCGATCTCTTCCTTTGTGAGCCGGTCACTTTTATTTATCAATACAAGCGCCGGTACTTTGAGGTGTAACTGTGAAAAAATTTGATCGTTTTCTTCGAAACTGTCTTTACCATCCAAAAGCAATAACGCCACATCCGTATCCGCTACAGCCTGGTACACGGCGTCCATCATTTTTTCATGCAGTTTATACCTTGGATCAATGATTCCCGGCGTATCGGAAATGATCATCTGATATTCCGGCGCAGTTAATATGCCTTTGATACGATGACGGGTTGTTTGCACCTTATGCGATACGATGGCAAGTTTCTCTCCCACCAACGCATTTAAAAGCGTGCTTTTGCCGGCATTCGGCTTTCCAAATAAATTGACAAATCCTGATTTCATAAAACGGCTGCAAAGGTAACCAATTGGCAGCCAACCAGTACTCCGGAATGGAAGTTGGGTTGCATATTAACAGTTCTGACAGGATTTTTGCGGGTAATGATATAAAAAAGCGTAACTTCGCTGTTTAAACATTAAATGTCTTTATATGGCAACCACAAAATGGATACTTGATCCGACGCATGCAGAAATTCAATTTAAGGTGCGCCACCTGATGATTACAACCGTGACTGGATCGTTTGGCAAATTCGATGCATCTTTTGAAACGACAGACGATAATCTTGAAACTGCAAGAGTTTCCTTTTCGGCGGATGTGGATTCGATCACAACAAATAATGAGCAGCGCGATGCACATCTTAAGAGTGCGGATTTTTTCGAGGCCGTCAAACATCCAACGTTGACTTTTGTAAGTACAAAACTTGAAAAAGTTTCCGGAGAAAACTACGTATTATATGGGGACATGAGTTTTCATGGCGTTACCAAAAATATCAGACTGAATGTTGAACATGGCGGAGTGATCAAAGATCCATGGGGGAATACCCGCACCGGTTTCGCTCTGGAAGGAAAAGTCAGCCGCAAAGATTTTGGTCTGGTTTGGAATGCATTAACTGAAGGCGGTGGTGTTGTAGTAAGCGACGAAGTAAAAATTCATGCCAATGCCGAATTTTTAAAGACATCATAGTTTATTCATGGCGACCTTATATATTTGTTTCCATGAAAATATTCATAGGTCTGTTGTTTTCCGGATCTGTATTTTTCTGTAACGCGCAGAAAAAAACAGATCCGGTTCTTTTTGCCGGCTTCATCAAATCAGAAAATCTCCAAAAGCACCTGTTCCAAATAGCCGGGCCGGCGTTCGAAGGCAGGGAAACCGCTACTCCGGGGCAACAAAAAGCGGCCGGCTATATAGAGGATTATTTCAAAAGTCTGGGACTCAGGCCGGGCAATCATGATCGCTATCAATATTATTACCCTGTTTATAAAGACAGCTTTATTTCGTCAAACATCCAGATTAACGGGAAGGAATACGAGCTGGACAAAGATTATCAGAACGGAAACATTTCGAAGTCTTCTTCATTTGCTTATGGATTGTCCAATGTTATTTTTGCCGGATATGGTTTGTCGGACTCTGTTCGGGATGATTACAAGGATTTAAATGTTAATGGTAAGATCGTCATGATTCTCGGCGGTTTCCCCAAGGGTTATGTACAAGCGCAGGTTTCAAAAAAAGGTTTTAACAGCTTCGCTAAATTGGAGGCCGCATTAAAACATGGAGCCGCAGCCATTTTATCCATACAGGATGACTTCCCGAGACATAAACCGTTGACTGAACCCGGAATCATGTATCGCAATTATTTCAGGAAGGAAATTCCGCCGGCGTTTTTTTATATTTCGGAAAACATTGCCCGTAGCATCATGGGCACAGATTACGACCTTGTCAAAGACGGTTTTCCCAAGCCTAAATCCTACCCGGTTGATATATTTGTCAGCCTTCAAAAAACAACCCGGTTACTTAAAAGTTCCGACGTGTTGGGATTTTTGGAAGGTACAGATCTGAAAGACCAATTGCTGGTCATTTCGGCTCATTATGATCACCTGGGAAAGAAAGATTCGGTTATTTATTTTGGTGCGGACGACGATGGATCCGGAACGGTTAGTCTTCTGGAACTGGCTGCTGCCTTTTCGAAGGCAAAAGCAGCAGGTAAAGGGCCACGCCGGAGTATTCTGTTCCTGGCTAATTCCGGTGAAGAAAAAGGTCTGTGGGGATCCGAATTTTATACAGACCACCCTTTGTATCCTTTGGATAAAACGACGGCCGACCTGAATATCGACATGATCGGGCGAAAAGATCCAAACAGGAAGCAAGGCGATTCTAACAATTACATCTATATAGTCGGAGATGATAAACTGAGTACCGACCTGCATTCGATCAGTGTTTCAATGAATAAGAAATATACCGGTCTCGAACTCGACTATAAATTCAATGATCCCAAAGATCCTCTCAGAATCTATTACCGGAGTGACCATTACAATTTCGCACGTAAAGGTGTACCAATCATATTTTATTTCGACGGAATCCATTCAGATTATCACCTGCCGACAGACACTCCGGATAAAATTAATTATGATCTGATGGAAAAAAGAGCCCGGTTAATATTTTATACGGCCTGGGAAATGGCTAACCGGAACGACATGTTAAAACGGGATCTTCCTGCGGTTAATCAGGAACGTTAGATAGAAAAATAATAAGCCCCTGTTGACTCTTGGACAACCGGGGCTTTTGAAATGTAAAATTCTAATTTTTAGGGTCTGGAGCAGATGCCGGTTTTGTCGGCTCATTCATCCCATTTTCAAATTCCTGTTTCACATTATTTTTTGCGTCATTGAATTCCCGCATACCCCTGCCCAGCCCCTTCATGAATTCCGGAATCTTTCTTCCTCCAAATAAAACAAGGACTGCTATAACGATAAGAATCCATTCACTGCCTCCAGGCATGGATAATAAAAACAATTGATTTGCCATGATAAATCCGGTTTTGAATATTAAAAGTACCCCTTTAACCTGAAAGCATAAAGTGAAACGGTCAGGTATGTATATCAGGGTTCGCTCAAAACCAGGTTTTGGCTTTTCTCGTACTTATTAGAAGAATAAGGACATTTTTCATCAGATAGCGGAGAAACAAATCGAAATCGATGTAAATCAATGAGATACGAGTTTTATCTCATCAGAATAATCCATTTTAGAGCCAAAATATTCCATTAGACCTTTATTCCATTTGAAAGAAACCGGCAATTGCCGGTTTTATTTTTTATGAAAGCAGCTTTTTTAGATAAGCCTTCAAATTCCCGGTGCTTATCAGATAATTATTAGTAATTTACTCTTAACGATTGTTCACTAAAATTTGGCCGGCATGAAAAAGGTATCAGATATTTTCCTTCATAAAGAAAGAAAAATCACTGCTGTTTCCCCCACAACTTCAGTTCTTGAAGCGCTTCGTATTATGTCGATCCAGAATATAGGATCTGTCATGGTAATGGAAGGACAGAATTATCTTGGAATAATGACTGAAAGGGATTATTCCCGTAAAGTGGTCCTCAAGGGAAAATCCTCAACCGACACTCCTGTATCAGAGATTATGTCAAATGATTTGCCGGCTGTGAACCTATATGATAGTATTGAGCATTGTATGCAATTAATGGCGGAGAAAAACATTCGTTACCTCCCGGTTTTTGAACAGGATAAGATATATGGTGTCGTTTCCATTCATGATCTGATTCGCGAGACAATTCAGTATCAGCAGGAAACAATTTCCCAGTTAAAGGATTACCTGCACGCCAGCATGTAAAAAAATAAAGACTCCGTTATTAGCGAAGTCTTTATAAATATATCCGCTCAGGCAGATCAGGAAACAGGTTCGGACACTTTTCACTCCTACATTTCAGGCTTACCATAGTTTCAGTATGCGTAG
>DASXKM010000316.1:0-3559 GCA_036496825.1 Puia sp.
CAGCGGTTCCCGTTCGAATTCATGAAACACATTTTCTTTATGCCTGTACAAAATACCGGTTTTCGCCGTGACGTCTTCAACGGGTCTTGTCGAATTCTTCCGGTAATTTTTTAAAATATTATAATCATAAACCGGAAGGCCCTTTTGATAAGTAAAACGGATGGTGGAATCCAGCGGCTTAAGCTGAATGGGCTGGAAACTATTATCAGGCCAGATCAGGAATGCAGAATCTACAATCGTTTTATCCAGACCGATATGAACAGGTCCCTCCATGCTGGAAAGAAAACCCCTGACGGGAAATTTTTCATAAGTGCGAATACCTCCGTTGGCAAATACGAGTATTCTGGAACCGAGTGCATTGATATTTTTTTCCGTTCCTTTCAGTTTAATTTCCACAAAGGCCTTATCCTTCTTATCGTTGCTTTTATTTTCATATAATATAGCCGGATCCTCGATATTATTGACCAGCACGTCAAGGTCACCGTCATTGTCAAAGTCCGCATATACGGCTCCGTTAGAATAAGTATTTTTGTTGTTTTCGATTTCAGCGCCCATGTCCTGAAACTGAAGATCCGGCGTGTTTTTAAAAAACCGGTTGGGAATTTTGATCTGGGGAAACCGGTCAATCAGGCTGATGTCCTTTTCATCCAGGCCCGTGGATTTCATCTTCTCCTGCAGATCCACGTTAGAAATGAAATTGATATAGTCAATATCATTTAACCGCTTTGGAATTCCATTTGAAATAAAAAGATCTTTTGTTCCATCGTTGTCAAAATCCATAAACAGTGGCGACCAGGACCAGTCCGATGCGTAAACACCTGCATATAATCCAATCTCGCTGAACGTCCCGTTCCGCCGGTTCAGCTGCAGATTGTTCCTGGTATACTGATAATTATATCCGTATCCTATTTTGGTAAAAAAGGTTTCCCAACTGTCTTCGCCTTCCGATCTCTTCAGGATATATGGGTCGGATGGCAGCATATCCATACTCACAATCTCGGGGAAGGCGTCGTTGTTAATGTCCGCAATGTCCACTCCCATAGTAAACTGACTCGTATGCATTACATGATCATTCAGCTCTTCTTTAAAAGTGCCGTTATGCTGATTGATATACATATAATCATTTTCATGGAAGTCGTTTCCTACATAGATATCCGGATATCCGTCGAGATTTATATCCGATACGCTGATTCCAAGTCCGTATCCGATTACAGAACTATGTATACCGGCTTTCTTTGTGACCTCCGTAAATTTATTATTGCCATCATTCCTGAAAAGCCGGTCACCCGAAAGCGGATTGACAGCAGCAAGTCTGTCAAGTCTTGGTCCGAATGTTCCGTTCTGGTGTATCGAATGGTTCAGCAGATACATATCGAGATCACCGTCCCCGTCGTAGTCGAAAAATACAGCCTGTGTGCTGAATCCGGAAAAATCCAGGCCATACTCTTTTGCCTCGTCTTTATATGTAGGAACGCCGTTTTTATCGATGCCCTGACAAATCAATAATTGATTATGACTGTGCAGTGTTTCGTGATTACCTACCCTGCAAATATAGATATCCATCAGGCCGTCGTTATTGATATCCACAACGGAAACGCCTGTTGACCAGGCACCATCCTGCGGAATTTCTGCTTCGGTGGTTACGTCTTTGAAATGCAGATCGCCGGTATTGAGATAAAGTTTATTCGAAACCTGGTTGGCTGCAAAGAACACATCTATTTTTCCATCATTATTAAAATCGGCTGCACCTACGCCTCCGCCATTATAATAATACATGTATTTGAATACATTAAAATCCTGTGTTGGTGTTAATTTATTGGAGAAATCAAGACCCGTTCGACCGGCTTCCAATGCCTGAAATAAAACAGGACCGGCAGCGGCCGTATGCTGTTTGCAACTGCCTGTCATGAACAGGCCTGCCACAATTAATAAAAATATGCTGACTCTTATTTCACGCTTCATGATAAATCGGAAGCCATTTCCTTTTAGCTTTTTACTATTTACTTTTTCCCGGGACTTCCAATTCATAAAGTACAGGAAACTCATCATTCAACAGAAATAAGAAACGCGTCTTTTTCTGTCCTTTGATCAGTGCGATATCACGTACCTGACCGCGAAGACCCAGACCGGATTTTGCATTCGGCATAAAGCTAAAATTTCCCTTACCGTCGTTTATAAGGGCATCACCGAAACTCCCGTCCAGCCGGCTGAACTGGGGAAGAAAACCAAATTCATTTCCACCTAAAACCAGATCCGGAAAGCCGTCCCCGTTCAGGTCTGTGACCCTGATCGCATTCACCGAGGAAAACTGTACCATCGTGGGAAGCTTTTGAATATTGAATTGTCCGTTTCCTGTATTGATGGCTACTACCGACGGACAATAGTTAAATTTTTTAATCTGGGATGTTTTAATCATCGATTCGGGTAACAGATCCTGGATGGTTTTTTTTGCAAACTCACCATGTTTCAGATTTTGTTTTTTCAGAATGGGCATCTGAAATTCCATATCATGTTTTAAAAACACCGGCATGTCTTTTCCGTCTACGGTTCTGCTCAGAATATTATCCATATTGCCATTCTGATCATAGTCATTCACCCAGAGTTTTACGGGTGCGGCGGAATCAGGATGCAAATAAAAATTCTCTCCGATATTTCCAAGAATCAGATCCATTTTCCCATCTCCGTTCACGTCTGCTACCGAAACCGATTCCCACCAGCCGGAGAGATTTTTAATGTTAGTCTTAACCTCCTCGAAGTGATCTGTATGATAGCTGAAAATGCGGGGCGTCATCCATTCTCCAACAATGATCAGTTCTTTAGCCGTGTCGCCGGTTATATCAGCCCAACAGGCGCCGGTAACCATTCCCACATGGGCGATGTCCGGATTTTTGCTGGCAGCCATATCGGTAAAATGACCTTTGCCATCATTTACAAAGAGAAAACTGGATGGCGGGTTACCATATTCTCTTGGCACACTTCTTCCACCCACAAATAAATCGGGAAAGCCGTCATGATTAAAATCGTACGCAACGGCTACAGCGGTATTGACGCCGTTCAGATTGTTTCCAAAAGCCGCGGGATCGATCGTGAAATTTCCGTGACCGTCATTCTTAAACAAACGGTTTTGCATCTGTCTGCTGAGAGGCGGGTTGTTATTTCCGCCCGGACCGATATAAAGATCCAGATCGCCATCATGATCGGCGTCAAAGAATAAAACAGCCTCGTCTTCAAAATCACCGAATTGTTTGAATCCCGGTTCATCCTTCTTTTCAAATCTGCCGTCTTTTGTTTGCAGGTATAGCTGGCCCGGATGAACAGATGTGCCGCCAATATAAATATCATCCAACCCATCACCGTTTACGTCACCTACAGCCGCTTTAGGGCCTTCCCGGGATAACATTTTAGGAACATTATGTTCATAATAAAAATCGATGTTATTGTCTTCTTCATGTTTGTCAAAACCGGATTTCAGCGTGCTGAACAATGTGGAATCCTTTGGTTTTACCATCTCCCTGGCCGGGTGAGGACTACCCGCCGGTTCTTCAATGTTGTACAATTT
>DASXKM010000317.1:0-7916 GCA_036496825.1 Puia sp.
ATAATATACAATACAAGGATCAGGCTGCTTTTCCCGATGGCACGGATATTTTCAATGGTGCCCGGTATGGATGACCCGGTGTTATCTACCTTACTGTAAAAAAAACCTTTCCAGGCGAGCATATGCGAAGTGAAAAGAAAGGGTTTGACGGTGCGATCATACAGAGGAATCTGCATTTCGGATAAAATAGTAAAAACAATTACGATACTGATGGTGGAAACGATCGGTCCGACGGAATTCTCCGCAAATACCGAGAGCAGAAAAGCCAGGGCAGCTACCGTGGTAAGTGCCAGGGTTGCAAAACAAAAAGCCGCCAGATATCTCCAGAGAATATCATTGCTGCGAATGATTTCCAATGCATCATTTCTGGCGATCAGTATGTCGTTGGTCCCGAATATCAATATGCTTAGCAGAAGTGAAATAAATGCCAGCCAGATCAGCAACAGTGCTGTATAAATCACTGTCGCCATAAATTTTGCCAGCATAAGTCCGGTGCGGCTGACCGGTTTGCTGGCAATCAGCCGGAGGGTGCCCATATTGGCTTCACCTGCAACGGAGTCACCTGCAACGAGGGCAATCAAAAGAGGAATATGAATCAGCAATAAATTCAATATGATAAAACAAACAAAATATCCGTTCAGGATATTTGCAAAGGGCACGTCGAGCGAATCTTTCAAACTGCCTGTAATAAATTCTATATACGATTGTCCGTCGTATTTCAACGCAATCTGAATGATAACCACCATAGCCGCAATCGCGCCAAAACTGATATAGGTTCTGGGCTTCCGGAATATTTTTAAAAGCTCAATCTGTAAAAGCTGCCACATTTTGTTTGCTCCGGGTTAAGGATAAAAATTGTGCTTCCAGCGAATTTTTTGCCTGAAGCGATAATACATTTATTTCCAACTGAACCAACGATCGGTTTAATGCTGGTATCAGATGCCTGGGTAGCTGAAAAATTAAAAGATGTTTTTCCTTTTTCTTCAGGTGGGAAAACCAAATGGTAGATTCAAGCCGGCTGGCTGCATCCTCCGGATCATCAACGGCGACTTCCACAACTGTTTTAGCGGGATCCACCAGCGAATCCACTGTTCCTTCAACTATTTTCTTTCCTTCATCAATGATCAGCATACGGGTTGAAATCTGCTCAATTTCGTGAAGCAGGTGGGAAGAAACGATAATGGTTTTATGGAGATGCCGGCTTAAATGAAGTATGAGGTTGCGCATATCAGCAATACCCTGCGGGTCCAGACCATTTGTCGGTTCATCCAGGATGATGAGTCTCGGATTGTGAATCAGTGCAACGGCAATCCCTAAACGCTGCTTCATACCCTGTGAAAATGTTTTCACGGGATCGCTTTCCCGGCCTGCCAGTCCCACCATTTCCAATTGTGCAATCAATTCCTTTTTTGTATTGCCGGATCCGCTCATGCGTGCAAAGAGCGAAAGATTTTCATAGGCGGACAGGTATTTATACAGATCAGGTTTTTCGATCACCGCGCCGACCTGACTCAGAATTTTTTTTCTTTCTGTATACAGGTCTGACCCGAAAATTTTTATGTTCCCCGATGTCGGTCTGACCAGGGTTAATAACATCCGTATCATAGTTGATTTTCCCGCGCCGTTTTGGCCCAGAAATCCGTATACATCGCCCTCCTCAACGCTGAATGACAGATCATTCACTGCGTCGTGGCTTTTGAATTTCTTTGAAAGGTGGGAAACAGTTACTAATGACATCTGCATCTGTAAAGTACAACAGATACTAATTGTCTTTGTTCATTCCGGAGAATCCAAACAGAAATCGGTGTTAAAAATATATTGAAAAAACCCCCTTTCCCCTGTTTCATTCCTGAAATGGGAGCCGGATTTTATGAAAGTATGCTGTAGTTTATGCAATTTCAAAATGTTTTGCATCCTGATTTGAAACACCCCATATGCGAACCCTATTTTGTTTTGTTACTTTGATATTTTCGATTTCAACCACTGCCCAGGTTAAAAAGTTAACAGCTGAAACAACCGTTAGTAATGTTACTATCTTTTCTTCGGGTGCCCGGGTGGAGCGGTCTTCAGTCGTTAATATTCAGGCAGGGCGAACTGAAATTTCATTTACCGGTTTGAGTAATCAGTTGGAACAGCAAACTGTTCAGTTAAGGGCCGATGCAAATATCACGATGCTTTCTATCCAGACAATCAAAGATTATTTAGGCGTGCGAAAAATTGATCAGGAAGAGAAAAATCTGATCGAATTGCGCGGTGTGGCAAAGGACAAATTGAATCAGGATACCAGATTATTGGATGTTTATAAGAATGAAGAATCCATGCTGATTAAAAATCAGGTGATCGGCGGCCAGGCAGGTGTGAAGGCTTCGGATTTAAAAGAGTCGCTTGATCTGCAGAGACAACGGTTAACGGAAGTATACGGGAAACAAATTGAAATTCAGAAGCGTTTAATTTCTGATCAGCATGAATTAGAAAGAACACAACTGCAACTGGGCGAAATCAGCAAAAAGAAAGACAGCGTGAATTATACCGTATATGTATTAATTGAAAGCAGGGAAACCAGAACGGTAAATTTTCAGTTATTGTATAACGTGAAGGATGCCGGCTGGTATCCAACATACGATGTGCGTGTGGATGAAGTGACAAATCCATTAAATGTATTGATGAATGCGAATGTATTCCAGAGAAGTGGTGAAACCTGGAAAAATGTTTCTCTTATTCTCAGCACGGGCACACCCAATGATAACGCGACACCTTCGCAGCTTCACCCATGGATGATTGGGTATTTCGATCCCTCCGTATCTGTAAGAGGGCAAATCAATTACGGAACCGTATCCGGAAGGATTACGGACGACAAAAACGAACCTGTATCCGGAGCTACCATTTCGGCGGGGCCTCATAAAACAGGCACACTGAGTGATGAAAATGGATTTTTCAAATTGCAGAATGTCTCAAATGGTGAAATTCTCCAGATCAGCAGCATCGGATTTGAAGGGAAATCGATTGTCGCGAGGTCCGGATATTATTCGATCGCACTGGAACGTGCCAGCACTGATTTGAACGAAGTGGTGGTAACTGGATTTGCCGCTCCGCAATTGCAAGCCAGTGTGGCGGGAGTGGAAGTCCGCAATATGAAACGGAAATCAGAATTTTTGCAAACGGTTTCAGTAGTTACACAGTTCCAGCCTACAACTACGGTATTTAAAATAGAGGATAAATACACATTGGAAACAGATGGAAAAACCGCCACTATTGGAATCAAACAATTTGATGTACCATCCCTGTACGATTATTATTCGGCTCCGAAAATTGATCCCTCTGTTTTTCTGACAGCCAAAATAGTTAACTGGCAGGACTATGATTTTCAATCCGGTGAGGTTAGTCTGTATTACGAAGGAACCTACCTCGGTAAAACTTACCTGGATCTGGGCTCAGCAGGAGATACTATATCACTTTCACTCGGCAAAGACAATGGCATAAAGGTTTCCAGAAAACTCGTGAAGGAATACAGTTCAAGAAAGTTCATTGGAGCGAACCGCACTGAAACAAAAGATTATGAGATAATCGTACACAATTCCAAACGGGTACCCGTATCCCTTCATATCGTTGACCAGTTTCCCATTTCCACAAACAAGGATATAAACGTAGACGACGTCCGGGCGCCGGAGGCTCAGGCTGACAAAGAAACAGGCATACTTAATTGGGCCATTTCTACACAACCTGGCCAGGAAAAGAAATTACGGTTTGGATATAGTGTGAAATATCCAAAAGACAAGACAGTAGTTCTGGAATAAAAAGCAATTACAATATCGATCTGATAAGCCCTCCCTCTGCCCGAATGGCTGCCCCGTTGGTAGCCGATGCGAGCGGACTTGAAAAATAAACGACGGTATCTGCAATTTCGTCGACAGATGCGAAGCGTTGTAAAAGAGAAGTGGGCCGCATATTTTTAAAGAAATCTTTTTCAACTTCTTTCGGGGAGATGTTATCTTTTTTTGACAGGTCTTCGATAAAAGCACTGGCACCTTTTGACATCGTCGGGCCGGGTAAAATTGTATTTACAGTCACTTTTGTACCCTTCGTCAATTCCGCGAGTCCTCGGCTTACGGCGATTTGCGCGGTTTTCGTTACTCCGTAATGAATCATTTCATCCGGAATAAAAACGGCAGACTCGCTGGATATAAAAATGATCCGGCCATCATTTTTTTCCAGCATTTTCGGAAAAAAATGCCTTGCCAAACGGATGCCACTCATAACATTTACTTCGAATAATTTAAACCAGTCTTCATCGGGAATATCTTTGAAAGGGACTGGTTCAAAAATCCCGGCATTATTGATCAGAATATCCAGGTCCGGGATTCCCTTTATCAGTTCATTTACTTCGGCCACTTTGGAAAAATCCGCCGGAATGCCCATTACGTTCGAACGGGGAACGAGTTTTTTTAATTCTGTAACCGCCTGATTTACTGAATCAGATGTCCTTCCATTGATGATTACTTTTGCCCCTTCCTGCAGAAGCCTTTTGGCTATGGCGAATCCGATGCCCGCTGTAGAACCACTTACAAAAGCAATTTTGTTCTGTAGTTTCAGATCCATCTGATTTTTTTTTAAAGTTAACGATCATCCGTCAACCGTCAACCGTCAACCGCCAACCGCCAACTGTCAACTTTTACGGAATATCATTGTTATGAGTGAATAATCTTAGCCAAATTAAAATTTTCCATATGAGCAGCTCCAATACAAATTCTTCTATTGATATAGAAAAGGAAGTGAAATCATCTGAATATCTGTTGGCAGGTGAGCGCCGTATCAACCGTCTCGGTTATGGTGCCATGCAATTAACCGGACCGGGGGTTTGGGGCGATGCGCCTGACCGCGCACTGGCAAAAAGCATTCTGAAAACTGCCGTTGAATATGGTGTCGACTTTATTGATACGGCTGATGCATATGGTCCGCATACCAACGAGGTGCTGATACATGACGCATTGAAAGATGATTACAATAAAATTCTGATCGCAACGAAAGGTGGCTATGAAAGAACCGGACCGGGTCAATGGGTGACCAATGGCAGGCCCGAATATATCCGGAAAGCGATTGAAGGAAGCCTGAAACGTCTGCAAATATCACAAATTACCCTCTGGCAGCTTCACCGCGTTGACCCAAAAATTCCGGTGGAAGAAACGCTTGCACCTGTTGCCGAAGCTCTATCAGCAGGTAAAATCAAATATGTGGGTTTGTCTGAAGTGGACATACCCGATATCGAACGCGCGAGAAAGGTGCTGCCCATTGTATCCATACAGAATTTATACAATCTCGGAACCAGGAAGTGGGAGAAAGTTCTTGACTATACTGCAAAGGAAAATATTGCATTTATTCCATGGTACCCGCTTGCTTCCGGACCACATAAACTGCACGATGTTATTGGACGGATCGCAACAAAATACAAGGCAACAACCGCCCAGATTGCATTGGCGTGGTTATTGAAACGTTCTGAAAATATATTGCTTATTCCCGGAACCAGCTCTTTGGGACATTTAAAGGAAAATATGAAAGCTGCACATTTTGAGTTGACGGATGAAGACTTCAAGACCTTGTCGTCCTGAAAATGAATGAGGATCCTGAAATAATGAACCCACTCCTATTCATTTTCTTTTTTCTTCCTGATACAGATCGGACGAATAAGGCACCAGCCTGAAGCCGTCAATCATATTGTCGTCGGTCACTGCCAGCAGAAGACTCAATGTCTGGTGCGGGAACACTGCCTTATAAACATTGAAGCCGCTGTCCTGCTTCAGCAGATTCAATGATCTCAATTCACCAAATTGAATATGCAAACCCGAGAAAACAGCCCGGGTCTTTTCGATGGGCAGTTTTTCTTTGAATTCGTCTGTGTACATCTGAAAAATACTGTCCGGCTTCTCATCATTGTAAAAAACCAGAAACCGGTCTGATATGATTTCGTAATTTTTTTGCGCAGCAGCAGGCAGCGTGGAAAGGCTCACGACTATGTATAGTAAATATTTATTCAAATTCCACACTGATAAAATTCACTTAATGAATGATAAAGCTAAATGATTGCAGAGGAAAATGATTGCCGTATGAATTAATACTTTAAGGCCCGGTAACTGGAGTATTTCAGATTCATCCGCATCAGTTCCTGTCCCGTAGTATAGTTGACCTGCAATGAATACTTCGCTGAGCCTCCGCCAATGAAATATTCGTTTCCTTCCTTTTTGACCGAACCGGCGAATTGTATAAAATTATCGGGAATAGAAAATGACTTGAAATTGTTGATCATTTTAGTACCCTGGTTCAATTGGAACTCCAGGATTCTGCTATACGCACGAAGGCTATCATGCCCATTGTCTAATAGTATCAGCGTTTGTCCGTTTTCAATCAGGCGTGGATAGTGCTGACGGAGGAATATCTGATCCTGTGTTAAAACGAAATCACTGTGATTGCCACCCAGGCGCCAGATGATCTGCCCGGTCTGATGATTTAATTTTACAATCTCGTTCAGGTTCCGGAATGAAACGATCAGGTTATTATCCAGTGAATCCACGCAGATGGAATTCAGGTGCATATAATCGAGCAGGGCCGATGTGTCGCTGAAATCATTATTTTCCTGGCTCGCACTATATAACTCCGGGTATTGGGTGCCGTCCCACTGAAAAACGACTTCATCATTTAAAACTTCCTGTATAATACAGGCGGCCACTTTTACACCCGCTGCCGGATGGAGACTATCGGGGATATTGTTTGGTGTTTCCCTATAGTAGGTTTCATATATATAATGTTTGTCAGCCAGAAATATAAATTCATGAACATCTAATTTATTCTGAAGGTTTGCGTCGACCGTACCAAAGGATTGCATTTTAACCGAGTCGAGAATATTGAGATTGGAATCACAGACCATTTCATAACCGAGTTCTGTTCCGGCTGTTCCTTCCAGCGTGGAAATTCCTTCGGTATGAAAATAGGTATACCGGACTACGCCGTTTACATTCCATTTCTGAAGGTTTTCGACATCCTTACCAACGGATACTTCCCGTTTGATAGATCCTCGCTGATCAAGAAAGAATAATTTTCCGTTTGTTTTTGAATTGATTGCCATTAATATTTCTCCTTTCGCTGATGTGCTGTCATTGCCGGAAACCGAATAAAAATTTGCGTCAATTATAATTGGTGTCGTATCAACCACAGCTGGCGGGGTTGTAATAACAGGAGGAGCGGAGTTCATGGGCGCTGTTTTATTACATGCCCAAAACAATAGGCCACAAATAAATAACAGGAACGGAGTAAATTTTTTCGAAAGCATGTTTGAATGGTTTGATGTAAAAAAAAAGTTCATGCCGGATTACAAGAGCAGGACCGCCTGAACAAGACATAAAAAATTATGCCGCGGGGCGTTTCAGGGTGAGTACGTCTGATGAAACAAGAGGGTTGCTGAGAAAGGGTTGTCTGTAATGAAGGGTTAACAACAAAAAAAGGGTCTCCGTTTTCACTGAAACCCTTTGTGGTTTTGCGTGGGAGCACACGGGTTCGAACCGCGGACCCTCTGCTTGTAAGGCAGATGCTCTGAACCAGCTGAGCTATGCTCCCTTTTAAGGACTGCAAAGATAGGGTCTAAAAACTTTCTGCAAAATAAATTCCTTGTATATTTGCACTCCCAAATTGACTCCGTAGCTCAGCTGGTAGAGCAAAAGACTCTTAATCTTTGGGTCCTCGGTTCGAGCCCGAGCGGGGTCACGTTTTAGTCTATAGTGGACGGTTAAATCTTTCAGTAGTGGACGATTGAACTAATTCGTTAGCTAAACCACCAATTAAATTGGTGGTTTTTTTGTGCCAAAAAGTGCTTTTGCCAGCTCATGTCATGTGAGGGTAATTCAAATATCATACTTAATCTGATTGGGGCA
>DASXKM010000318.1:0-6398 GCA_036496825.1 Puia sp.
TTTGAGAGTTATTACGCCAATATACCCGGTCTCAAAGTTGTATCTCCCAGCAATGGATATGATGCCAAAGGACTTCTTAAACAAGCGATACGTTATGAAGAAGATCCCGTGATTTTTATGGAAAGCGAAGTTATGTACGGCGACAAATCCGATGTTCCGGAGGAAGAATATTATATAGAACTCGGAAAGGCGCTGGTGGTAAGGCCCGGAACCGATGTAACGATTGTTTCTTATAACAAAATGATGAAGGTTTCACTGGCAGCTGCAGAAGAACTTCAACAAGAAAATATAAACGCAGAAGTAATCGACCTTAGAACAATTCGTCCCCTCGACTGGATGACGGTTCTGGAAAGTGTAAAGAAAACAAATCGCCTGGTGATCGTTGAAGAACAATGGCCTTTTGCTTCCATTTCTTCAGAGATTGCATACACCATTCAGAAAGAAGGATTTGATTATCTGGATGCGCCGATCCGACGGATTACTGCAGCTGATGCGCCCTTACACTATGCCGGAAACCTCGTTGCCGCTGCTATGCCATCAATCGAAAAGGTGGTTCATATGGTTAAGGAAGTGATGTATCTGAATAAATAATTCTTAAAGGCGAGTATTAAATGGCTTCATATGAAAATGCTTTTCACTGCACTGTGTTTAGCTTGTCTCTCCATGTTATGCAGATCCCAAATCCCTTATCAGCCTTCAGCTGAAAATCTTGCAGCCAGAAAATGGTTTGACAGTGCCCGCTTTGGCATGTTTATTCATTGGGGTGCTTTCAGTGTACCCGGAGACGGGGAATGGGTAATGAATAACCGGAATATCACGGTTGCTGAATACAGCCGCTTACAAACGATTTTTAATCCGGTCCGGTTTGATGCAAAAAAGTGGGTTTCGGCGGCCAAACGTGGCGGCATGCAATATATAACGCTTATTACGCGCCATCATGATGGTTTCAGCGATTGGGATACCAAGCAATCAGAATGGAAAATCACGAATACAGACTGGAAGAAAGATGCTGTGAAACTTATTGCCGAAGAGTGCCAGCGGCAGGGTATTAAATTATTTGTCTATTATTCTCTGTTGGATTGGTATCGCAGCGATTATCAATATGAAACGGGGCGTACAGGACATGGCACCGGCCGAACCGCCAAAAGCGACTGGAACCATTATATCGCCTTTATGAAAGCTCAGTTGACCGAATTGCTGACACAATACGGACCTATTGCCGGTGTCTGGTTCGATGGATACTGGGATCAGTTGCCGAATGATCATGAAAAAATCAATAAGCCGGCAGTGGACTGGCACCTGGAAGAAATTTATTCCATGATACACCATTTGCAGCCACAATGTCTCATTGGAAATAATCATCATTTGAGTCCTATCCCCGGAGAAGATTTTCAAATGTTTGAGAAGGATTTACCCGGTGGCAACAGCACCGGATTTGGGGGCGCATCGGTTTCCAGTCTGCCGCTGGAAACATGCGAAACGATCAATAATTCCTGGGGTTTTAATATCACGGACCTCCATTATAAATCCACCAAAGAATTGATCCGTTTATTAGTAAAGGACGCCGGCTTTGGTGCCAATCTGCTTTTGAATATTGGCCCTCTGCCGAATGGAGAAATTCAGGAAGCTTTTACCGAAAGGCTGGATAGTATGGGAGTCTGGCTGTTGAAGAACGGTTATAGTATTTATGGTACAAAAGGTGGTTTTATAAAACCACAGGAATGGGGTGCAATTACTGAAAAAGAAAATCATGTTTTCATCCATTTATTCAAAACCGGTGAGGATGAGTTTTTTATCAAAATGCCATATGAGGTGAAATCGGCAACTATAGAGGGGCGTAAACTTTCTGTGAAACGCCTGGATAATCAATATGTCTCTATCGATTTGAAAAATATCCCTTTGGATCCGGTGGATGCGATTATCCAGCTGGAAGTGGTAAAATAAAGAACCCTGCCAGCGGCAGGGAACTTATTATTTAATGAATGGCTTTTAGTGCAGTTCCCAGGACTATAAGGGAAAAATAGGCGAAGCCAATTAATACGAATCCAAAAACGGCCAATTTTACAAACACCTTGGCAGGCGTATTTACGGAATGGTCTAATTCCTGTTTCATAGGGTTAAATTTTATTCTGGTTTTTCTTAAAATATAGCGTTCACAAAATATAAAGAGAAACCGGTTCCTGCAACGTAATTTTACCAGGGATTACCCCCATGCCTTCAAAAAGGAATTGAAACCCTTCACACAAATACCCCATTATTCAACTAAATTGCGGGCTAATTGGCTGAAAATCCGGCCTTTATTTTTATAGAAACTTGAGAACCATGTCGAATATTCTGATCATAGACGATGAAAAGGCAATCCGTAAGACACTCAGTGAAATTCTCTCCTATGAGGGTTACAAAATAGACGAGGCAGGAGACGGCGAGGAAGGCTTTAGGAAATTCAGGGAAAAGGAATATGACGTCATTCTTTGCGACATTAAGATGCCAAAAATGGATGGCATTGAGTTTCTCGAAAAAGCAAAAGAATCGAATCCCGATCTTCCGATCATTATGATTTCAGGACACGGCACGATTGAGACAGCCGTTGAGGCTGTGAAAAAAGGAGCTTATGATTATATTTCGAAACCGCCTGATCTTAACCGGTTACTCATTACGATTCGCAATGCCATGGATAAAACATCCCTGGTAGCAGAAACAAAAGTTTTGAAAAGAAAGGTCAGTCGTGTACAGGATATGATCGGGGAATCAACACCCATTCATAAAATAAGAGAAACCATAGAAAAAGTGGCGCCTACCGATGCCCGAATTCTGATAACAGGCGAAAATGGCGTCGGTAAAGAACTTGTTGCACGGTGGGTGCACGAAAAGAGTAACCGGGCTGCCGGTCCCCTGATTGAAGTGAACTGTGCGGCCATTCCCGGTGAACTTATCGAAAGTGAATTGTTTGGTCATGAAAAGGGTTCCTTTACTTCCGCTGTGAAACAAAGAATCGGAAAATTCGAACAGGCGAATTCCGGTACCCTTTTTCTGGATGAAATAGGAGATATGAGTCCGAGCGCGCAGGCCAAGGTTTTACGTGCACTACAGGAAGGGAAGATAACACGAGTCGGCGGCGATAAGGATATCAGCGTAGACGTACGCGTTATAGCGGCAACCAATAAAGATTTGCTGAGAGAAGTGGACGAAAAAAATTTCAGGCTGGATCTTTACCACCGGTTGAGTGTAATTATTATTCATGTTCCATCTTTAAATGAAAGAAAGGATGATATTCCTTTACTGATTGATAAATTTCTGCAGGATATCTGCAATGAATATGGTATTGCAAGAAAAGCGATTGATGACGAAGCGATCCGGGCTCTTCAGGAATATAACTGGACAGGAAATATCCGGGAGCTTCGTAATGTGGTAGAACGCCTGATTATACTTTCATCAAAATCCATTAATCGAGAAGACGTGGCGAATTATGTATTACCCAAAAAATAACTTACTAAAAATTGTGTAAATGTGCCGAACGGTTCAGCCAATCCGTGTAACCGCTGTATTTTGAAGGCTGTATAAAAGGTACATTTGACCAAATCTAAAATCGCCTAAATGACCGCTCACCAGATTCTGATTCTTATTTTAATTGCTCTTTCCTTATTCATTCTTCCAGCATTTGGTTTGTATTTTATGTTTAAAAAAGCAGGCGTTCCTGCCTGGAAAGGGTTGGTACCGGTGCTCAACTCTTATGAGATGGTGAAAATGAGCCAGCGGCCCATTTATTTGTTTTTCATACAATTTATTCCGGTTGCCGGCTGGTTTTTTTCTCTTGCCATTCTGGTTGAATTTGTAAAGACATTTGGAAAGTTCCGGTTCTATCAACACGCCCTTACAGTATGTTCGGCCGGATTATATTTTTTATATATCGGCCTAAATAAAAAAGATAAATACGTCGGTGCCGATGCGGCAAAAAAATATAAAAAGTCAGCCGCCCGGGAATGGATTGATGCCGGCATATTCGCGGTCGTGGCTGCGACGCTGATCCGCACGTTCGTTTTTGAAGCTTATGTGATTCCTACGCCTTCCATGGAAAAAACCCTGCTGGTGAATGATTTTCTTTTTGTCAGTAAATTCAGTTACGGTCCGCGTATACCAAATACGCCGATTGCGATGCCCTTTGTGCATCACACCATGCCTTTGTTTGATGTAAAATCTTATGTGGAATGGATTCATATTCCCTATACCCGATGGTTTGCTGCACCGGTGAAAAGAAATGATGTGGTGGTATTCAATTTTCCCGCCGGTGACACGGTGATCAATAAAGAAGGATATCAGTCAGAGCAACCCTATTATGATGTGGCGCGGATGTTGGGAAATGGAGATATCAATGCAGGCCGCCCGCTTATTCTAAATGATCCGGACCAGTATCCAATTATTGTACGGCCGGTTGACAAACAGGAAAATTATATTAAACGTTGTGTTGGTATTGCAGGAGACACACTGCAAATTATAAACCAGATGGTTTACATAAATGGTCAGGCCACTGCTCTGCCAGCATATTCCGAAACAAACTATATCGTTGTAACCGGTGGTCAGCAACTGGATGAAACGGTGATGAAGGACGAATACGATATCGATATTAATAACGGAGAAGAATTTCAGCAGACCGGCGTACCAAACCGGTACGCCATGTTGCTAACGGCTTTCGCACGTAATAAAATGTTAAAAAGCGGACTCGCAAAAAATATTACGCCTTATCTTGACAGTAGTAAAATGGTATATCCCTACGATCCCCAATATAACTGGACCAAGGACAACTATGGCCCCTTCTGGATACCTAAAAAAGGCGCAACCCTGTCACTCAATGCATTTAATTATCCATTTTATGAAAGAGCGATTCGCGATTATGAAAAAAATAAACTGGAGGTGCATGACGGGAAATTTTATATCAATGACAAAGAATCCACCAGTTACACTTTCAAAATGAATTATTACTGGATGATGGGTGATAATCGCCACCAAAGTCAGGATAGCCGCTACTGGGGATTTGTTCCTGAAGATCATGTAGTCGGTGAAGCCTGGATGATCTGGATGAGTTGGAAGAACGGAGTTCGCTGGAGCCGCCTTTTCAAGAAAATCAGATAATATGTATTTTTCCGGATGAATAAAATCAGTATACATATTCCGGTTCAAATATTTCCAGATTTCGATGCCCTTGAAGCCGGCGATGCCGAGCTTTTGGAAGCAGCCCGTAAAGCAATCGCAGGAGCATATGCACCTTATTCACAATTCAGAGTGGGAGCGGCCGTCAGACTGGAGAATGGACAAATCATAACAGGATCTAATCAGGAGAACGCAAGTTTTCCCGCAGGAATCTGTGCGGAGCGTGTGACAGTTTCTGCTGCTTCTGCGGCTTTTCCCGGCATCGCGATGACGGATCTTGCCTTGACTTATATCAATGATTCAGGAAATAGCAGCCACCCCATCAGTCCCTGTGGCATATGCAGACAAACGTTGGCAGAGTATGAGCAACGTTTTGGGCGCTCAATACGTCTTATCATGGGCGGATTTTCCGGCGAAATTTATATCATCGACAGGGCAACGGATCTCCTGCCATTTGCGTTTAGTAGCCAGGAATTAAATGCCTGTTAAATTATTGCATTAATATTGCACCCGTTATGAAAAAAATGTTCTTCGTATTGTTTGTTATCGGAATAGTTATTTTTTTTGGATGTGGTAAAAATCTGCCGGATACACAGGCCTGCACAAACCTCTCTCCGAATGCAGATTCATCCGCCTTATTACAATATGCGCATGATTCTTCTATTCAGGTTACCAGGGACAGTTCGGGAATATTTTATAAGATCATAGATTCAGGCAATAATCTCAAACCGATATTTTCTTCAAACATCACCGTTAATTATGTCGTTCGGACGATGTCCGGAGCCCTCATTGATTCGGCATCCAATTCAAATCTGAATGGGGCGGGTTTATACGGTCTTATTCCGGCCTGGCAGATCGGTTTGCCAAAAATTGGTGTAGGCGGTGAAATCATAATGCTTGTTCCATCGGCCCTTGCTTATGGTTGCGTTGGATATCCTCCCGTTGTCACTTCAAATGCTCCACTGTATTTTGATGTAAAGCTGCTGCAGGTGAATTAGTTTTTCTAACTTACGTTTCTAAATTTTTAAATTTATGAAACGTACTGCCACTGCAATCTGGAAAGGATCCGGAAAAGATGGAAAGGGAACGCTGACTACACAAAGCAACACATTGAACAACACCCAGTATTCTTACAAATCACGTTTTGAAGAAGGCGTGGGAACAAATCCTGAAGAGCTGGTAGCCGCGGCTCATGCCGGATGTTTTGCAATGGCACTCAGTTTTCAATTACAGGGGATGGGCCTCACGCCCGA
>DASXKM010000319.1:0-5918 GCA_036496825.1 Puia sp.
CATCCAGGTCAAATGTCGGCACCTCAAAAGCTCCTTTCTCGAGCCTGCGGTAAAAAATAGTAAAGCCACCTCGCTCATACACAAGCAGCTTTAAACGTGTTCTCGGTTTATTAATAAAAATAAACGCGTCGCCCTGCCACACCTGTCGACCAAGTTCATTTAAGATAATGCATGTTCGATATTCTCCTTTCGAAAGCAGAATCTCCACCAAAGTGTTTGTCTTTTCAAATTCTATTCTTAATTTCATTTCTTCAACAAAAAAAAGGAGGTATTCATGAAATTAACAGTCAATTCATGGAAACGTCCCGTTAGTTTCGTCTAACCAGGATTTTTCATTAAAATAGCTGTGGCGCGAAGAGCGCCGAAGCCGCGGGCACCCTGCGGCTTTTTTATTTCTGGGGATATTTTTTTGGTGGGTTATACTATAGATTCAATAAGCCGGGCTTTAATTATTGGCCTTTAGGTTTGGAGGAACTTTTTCCATATTATACCGTAAAAGGTCCGGCATTTGTATAATCAGATATTAATTTATTCAGTCCTCAAGCTCTTTACAGGATTGGCAATTGCAGCTTTAACTGTTTGAAAACCTGACGTTAATATTGCTGCAACTAACATACAGATCCCGCTTAACCCAAAAATCCACCAGTTTATTGTGGTACGGTCAGCGAAGCTTTGCATCCATTTGTTCATTACCAACCAAGCTATCGGACTGACAATCACAAAAGCCAGTATGATAAGCCATATGAATTCTGTCGAAAGCAGAACTACAATTTGGCTAACAGAAGCACCAAGGACCTTTCGAACTCCTATTTCTTTTGTGCGTTGGTTGGTCGTGTAAATAGCCAAACCCATCAACCCCAGGCAACTGATCAATATGGAAAAGCCTGTTGCCCATCTAAGCAAAGTTGCTGTGTTCTGCTCATTGACATACAGTTTTGCAATCGTACTGTCAAAAAAATGATAATTGAAATCATCATCAGGATAAGTTTCCTTCCAGGCCTTCTCTATTCCTGCGATGGCTACTTTCCAATCATCTCCATTCGCTGTCTGTGGTCGCAAAGCGACATGAAATACACCTCTATAATCAGGGTTCTGGCTTGTGAAAATGACTAACGGGGCAATAGGCGCATGAATTGACTCTTGTTGAAAATCAGACACAACACCTATTATTTCCATTCCAGTGTCGCCGTTAAACTTATTTATCACTTTGCCAATTGCTTCATTTGGATCATTAAAGCCAATCAGTTTTGCGAGTGTATTATTTATAAGAAATACGTTGGATGTATCACCAGGTCTTAAATTGCGGCCGGCGAGCAATTTGATATGGTACACGTTGAGGTAATTCTCGTCTCCAAATTTTTCAGCCAGATTTTCCATCCTGATTTCCTTTTTCCCGTCTGTAAAGGTACCCTCAGTCGATTGCGGCCAATCGGAACTTGGCGCATCGAACCCCTCACTAACCAATTGAACCTGGGGAATGGACTCCAGTCTATTCATAAATACGCGCTTAAGATTCGCCTGCTTTTTCTTCGATAAGGGCGAATTGATAATTAAAATTGCATCCTTCTTAAATCCGAGATCTTTATGCAGTGCATAATAGATCTGTTTGCTTACCATAACTGTAGCCATTATAAAAAACTGTGCAATAACAAATTGCGTTATTGTCAGGGATTTACGGAACCATACTTTTCTAGATTGGTTGCTATTTCCACGAGCTTGGGTTTTAAGAACCGATATCGGTTTATAGCCCGACAATATAAGAGCAGGGTAAAACCCGGATAACAAGCTTACAACAGTTGTTAATGCAGCAAGAAATAAAATTATATCCGGTTGTTCGAAGAGATTAGCATTGACGCCTTGAGGTATAAATCCAGAAAATAACTTCAATATAGCAGGAGTTAAGGCTGCGGAAATAACAACAGCTATTATCGTAATGAAAAATGTTTCGCTCAGAAATTGAAAGATCAATTTTATTCTATCGCTACCCAGCGTTTTGCGTATGCCAATTTCCTTTGCTCTTTGAACTGACTGTGCTGTAGTTAAATTTATAAAGTTGATGCAACCCAATATCAACAGGAATAAGGCAATTCCAAATAATTCATACAGTGTAGTTTTGTCGCCAACCCTTCCATTTTCAAATGTCCCATAGTTTGCACTAAAATGAATATCAGCCAATTTCTGCAAATTGAATTTCATTGTTTTACCGGGCTGCGGAGTAAGATTGCCAAGGAGAATTGCATTCAATTGCTGTTCAATACTGGTAACTGTGGTATTCGGTGCCAACTTCACAAAAAGTTGCATTTTGTCGCTTAGGCCGCCCCAATTGCGTGGACGTAAAACTGACTTCTTCAAATCTTCATTAGCCAAAGCTGTTGAAAAGGATATAAAATCATGGAAGGTCAGGTCAGTGTTTTTAGTTATCGTTTTAACTATTCCGGTAACCGTAGTCTTGATGGAATCGTAGACTACCGTTCGTCCTATCATTTGATCATAACTAAGTCCTGGAAAGTATTTATTGGCCTGATTGGACGTAAGCACAACCTGGAAAGGCTCATTCAATGATGATTGAGATGATCCGGCAAGCCACTCATATTGAAATAACCCGAAATACTCTCTATCTGCGAGAACTACGTTATCCTGTAGCTTATAATTAGACGGTTGAGTGTTATTATTCAGGATATCTACATTGACCTGAGAAAATGTGAATATTGGCGCTATATTTTGAAGCCCTGTGACCTGGCTTTTTGCAGCGGCAGGTAATGGACCGCATACCCCAGCGTTAGCCCCGGCTCCGCCGGGAAATGTATAATTGCTTACAACCCTGTAAATCCTGTCTGCATCTTTATGAAACTTATCGAAAGTCAGATCATAATGTACAATAAGGTAAATAACGAGCGCAGCGCTTGTGCCTATCGATAAACTGAAGATATTTATCAGCGTAAATAATTTGTGGCGCCAAAAGCTCCGAAATGCAATTTTGAAATAGCTTTTAATCATAAACGAGATTCTTTATACTTCTGATTGAACGAAAGACAATGCCAATTCTTAAATAATTAATAGCCAACATCTTATATAAATGCTCTGATTTCGTTGACCGGTTTCGATACGGTTAGGCGTACGGTTGCGTCAACATTCAAACGGCTCTATGTTAATTATCGCAGAAAGCGGTTTTTTGAAAATATCCGGGGAGAAATAGTGGTCCTGATTTTTGTCTCAATCTTTATGGAGCAATCCATTTGCGATGGCTCAAAAACTTTTCGTTATTAGACAGAAGTATTAAAATGGAAATATCATCTTCAGGCAAAGATTTCGCCCCATATTATAAATTCCATAACGTCCGCTGGTCGACGAAGTATAATATTCAAAATACTGCAGCCTGCTCAAATGGGATTGATAAGCTGTGTTAAATACATTATTTAGCTGCAGTAGCACCTGCATGGTTTGTGCCTTGGAATATTTTATGTTCGTATGAACGGAGATATCAAAAATAGTATAGCCTTCTGTGAATGTTTCCGTCTGATTTAATCCGAGATAACGGTTTTGTGCAGCATCTTTTTCCATCATCATTTTTACAGTGAGATCATGAGACTTTTTTCTGCCGGCATGGAGGGTGCAACTGATGCTGCTCATCCATTTCGGCGGGGGAATGAACGGCAGGTATTCTCCCAGCGACCCGGTTTTTGCAAATTTTGGATTACGGTTGTATCCGTAAACCAGTGAGAAACTATTTTCAAATTGAAATCCGGTCCATCGATGGGGATGCACATTAAGCCATGCATCTCCGCCGTAAAGTTGTGCATTCGTCTGTTGGAATTGAAAGGTCTTATTTCCGGGTATAACAACAACCGGGTTACCCTGTTGATCCACTTCCTGGTCCTCATAAATATAATGCCGGATATCGTTATTGAAAATACTGAAGTTGAAGGAAAGATCTGAAAATTGACCACTGATGCCCAGGTCTTCCTGCAGACTGAATTCAGGAACAAAATTCAGGTTTCCCCGGTACACAATATGTGCGCCCGGATCCAGACCATTAGAGGCGATCTCTGTAATGTTCGGTGACCGGTATCCCCTGGCTATATTAGATTTCAAACTGATTTGTTCGCTGATCCGGTATGTGAAACCGATACTTCCCGATACACCCTGAAAGCTTAGTTGCGTGGAAGGGAATTGTTGTCTGGATCCGGCGGTATCCGGAAAAAAAACGGGGTGGTTGAAACCGGTTGCCGGATTTGGCCTTATAAACATTTCCTCCATTCGTTCATGCCGGTGATCAAACCGAACGCCGCCTGCGATGGTCCATCTGTTCATTTTCCATTTGCCATAGGCATACATGCCGAAATCAAACAAATGATAATCGGGTATTGGAAAATCGGTTGCGTTTTTATTGGAATTGTTTTGATACATACCGTTCACTCCAATCGTCGTTTCCGCATTTTTAAATGCAGGTGCGTTATATCGAATTCCATAATTCACCGTATTTAAAACGATATACTCTCCCGCCTGTTCCGGATCTGCCGGATGATTAAATTCACGACGGATATTCTGTTCAAAACCCAGCAATACCTTAATATCACCACCCGCGATCCGGTAGAAATGATCCGAATACAACCGGTAATCCTGGATACGCTGTGAAAGCGGACTCTGGGAATAGGAGTGTAGCAGGTTGTACGGCACTACCGGCCTCTCTTTAATATTGTCGACATTTTGCCGGTTTATATTTTCTCCGGGCGATTCATATATCTGATAAGTAAACTTACGGGAAAGAGAATCCCGGCTGCCGTCCGGAATACCCTGCCGGTTATCATAATAGGTAACATTAAAATGGGAATAGCCATTCTCACCGGTATACCCTAAAAATCCGGTGGCATTGACCATTTGGAATCCGGTATTGTACACGCTGCCGTCTACCGGGTTTGAATAATTTCGGGCAATGCGTTCCGAGCCGCTCAGGGACCATGACCAGTGCGCATTCGCACTTGAAAAACGAAGGTTGTTGCCAATCAGTCCGTTATTACTTTGATACTCGGTCAGGAATTGTCCATACAGTTTACCGTCTGCCATCTTTGGCGTGAAAGGAAATAAACTCAATACGCCTGCAATGGCATCGGATCCATAAAGCAAACTTGCAGGACCTTTTATGATTTCCGCTTTTTCAATCATATAGTCATCCATGGGTACACCATGCTCATCACCCCATTGCTGTGTTTCAACCCGCATGCCATCATACAATGTCAATACACGGTTATAACCCAGGCCATTGATGAAAGGCTTCGATACATTGGGTCCGGTTTTTACAACCTGGAAGCCGGGTGACAGTCGCGCAATGGCGTCAATGACATTATCAGCAGATACCTGTTCGATCTGACGGGTAGAAATGCTGATCATAGAGAGCGGATTCTGTCGGATCAGTGTCGCTTTGGAGACGCCGGTAACCACCACCTGGTTCAACACAGACTGATCGGTTTCCAGCGAAATATCAAAATTTGTAAAACTATCATTCAAAATGATCATAACATGTTTGGTTTGGTAACCAACCAGGGATATAGTCAACTCGGCCACCTTATTAATAATATTTTCTATCCTGTAAAAGCCTGACCCGGAACTGATCGCTCCCAGGCTGGTTCCTTTCATCAGCACGGTGGCCCCTTCGAGGGGCTGATGGTTATCCGTTATTTTCCCCTGGAGAATATGGTTTTGAGCTGACAGGCTGGTTTCACAAAGTAAAAAAACCAAAAACATGATTTGCTTGTACAAGACGGTGGTATTATTTTAGTAAAACTAATATGTTAGAGTAATCTAACAAAATATATTTAATCCGCGACTATATTAGAATACAGAATAAAACTTTATTGAGTATTTTTGGGCATGATCTCGCTGACGGAAGAGAATTATATCAAATCTTTGTTCAATTTGTC
>DASXKM010000320.1:0-4200 GCA_036496825.1 Puia sp.
CCAGGCAGCAATTTGCTGTAAGGGAAGAAACTGGATACTGAGTACCAGGACCAGAAAGAGAGGTATTAGTTTTTTAACCTTCATGAATAGACGCAAATTAATCATGATAATGAAAAACTAAAACAGGGAAAGGAAATTTAACAAGCTTATACCGCAATATTTTTTTCTTCTATATGTTCAGGCCTCCGCAAACGCTGATAACCTGCCCTGTTATATAGCTGCTCATATCCGATGCCAGAAACAAGGCAGTATCTGCAACTTCCGCAGCATTTCCAAAACGGTTCAGTGGGATTTTAGCCAGAAAAGACTTGGCTCCTTCTTCATCCTGTAAATAATGAGTCATATCTGTTTCGACGAATCCTGGAGCGATGGCATTACTGCGGATATTTCGGCTTCCCAATTCATGTGCAATGGATTTTGTAAATCCAATAATACCCGCTTTAGAAGCTGCATAACTGGATTGCCCGGCGTTTCCCCGGATACCAATGATAGAGCTCATATTTATAATGGAACCCTTTTTAGCCTTCATCATCGGTCTAATCACCTGTTTGGTCATATTGAAAACACTCTTCAGGTTGGTTTCCATTACTTCGTCCCACTGTGTTGGATTTAAACGCATCAACAAACTATCTTTGGATATGCCTGCATTATTTATGCAAACGTCTACCGTGCCGTGTTCCGCGATGACCTCATTGACGAATTTTTCGCAGTCATCATATGACCCGGCATTACTTTTATATCCTTTCGCCTTCACGCCGAGAGATTGCAGTTTATGTTCAAGTGCCACGGCTTTCTCTTCACTGGAAAGAAAACTGAACGCAATATGTGCGCCATGCTCTGCTATTTTTAGTGCAATGGCTTCGCCGATTCCACGTGCAGCACCCGTAATGATGACTATTTTGCCTTCTAAAAGTTTCATTTCATCGCATTAAGTAGCTCAAATATATAAACTCGAAAGTTTGCCGGTAAATATAAATATTAATTTAAGCCTTTCCCGCGAACCATGAATTTTAATAACAGAAAGAATTTACTATTATTTTCTCTGGCTGCAGAAACCTTTCTTACCAGTTATGGGCTCCTGTTAGGTGAACAAACTGCCATTGTTTCCGTCCTCTACCTGGTGGCATCTTTGTGTTTCATCATTTCCATTTTACTATTACCAAAAGCGCAACTTCCCAGTTTGCGGAACTTACAAAAGGCTTCGTTTCTGAAATGGCCCTTACTGGTATTGATGTTCGTGCTGGCGTTCTTCACAGCGAGGTACTGGATGGATCAGATTCCTCTTGATCCGGATTTTGCAGACATGCTTCCGATCATAAAGGTGATGAATGAAAGGCTGATACACGGAGAGTGGAGACATATTTATGATCCGATACCGGAAATCTGGAATGGCACCCAGCCCATTTATCTGCCCGCTATGTGGCTTCCATATGCGCCGGCTGTTATATTGAATCTGGATATGCGTTGGGTTACCGTGGTCGCCGTTCTCCTGAGTTTTACAATCGTTTTATTCAATATCCGACTCAGGGGAAACCGTTATTTTGGATATAGTCAGATAGCCATTGCTTCCATTTTATTCTGGTGGATTTTTGCAAGAAATGATGTACATAGTCTGATTAGCATGAGTGAAGAGGGTGTTGTAATTTTTTATTTTGTGCTGCTCGGTCTTGCCATCATTTCTGAAAATGTATTCCTGATGGGATTAGCTGCTTCCTGTTGTTTATTGAGCCGTTATAGTATGATTGGCTGGCTGGTTCCCTGTCTTATATTTTATGCTTTTAGAAGGAAATTTCGCAGTCTTATTGTTTTTTTCCTGACCGTTGCAGGTTGTTTCTTTTTGTTTTTTTTAATTCCGTTTGGATTTAAAACATTTGGACAAATGGTATCCCTGCCGGCACTTTATGTGAATTTTGCAAAACACGTTTGGGAATTCAGTCCGGAAGTTTTTTGGTTGAATCCAGGTCTTGCCAAGTTCTTTGGACCTCACCGAATGGGGATTCTTCACTCCATGCTGATCATCGTGAGCTTTGTTGTTCCTATCTTATTTATGGGCTTTTGTCTGATACAAAAAAAATGGAAATTTCAGAATATTAATCTTGCCTGTTTTAAACTCAGCGTGGTTTTATTTTATCAATTCATCGACGTACCATATGGCTATCTTTTTTACACTTCATCTTTTATCAGCCTCATTATTGCGGCATCACTGTTAACTCAAAGTGTGGAAGACTGGAAGACTGGAAGTCTGGAAGGTGAATGAGTTTAGTTACTTTCACACTTCCAGTCTTCCAGTCTTTCAGACTTGTTTTAACAATTCAAGTAGTTCATCAACGTACTGCCGGTCGTTGGAGAGGCGGGGAACTTTATGCTGACCGCCCAGTTTCCCTTTCTTACGCAGCCAGCTGATGAAGAGTCCTTTTGGAACAGATTTTACGAGGGGCGGCCTCAGGGCAATATCCTTATGACGTTTGGCCTCATAATCGCTGTTTAATTCCTTTAATGCTTTGTCCAGTTCTTCCGAAAAAATGTCCAGGTTCACAGGTTCCTTCTCGAATTCTACCAGCCATTCATGGGCGCCATTGGAATGGTCTCCGAAATAAACAGGTGCAGCCGTATAATCATTTACCACCGCGCCCGATTTATTCGCAGCCTCCACAATTGCTTTATCGGCATTGTCTACAATCAATTCTTCTCCGAAGGCATTTATAAAATGTTTGAGCCTGCCGCTCACCTTGATCCGATATGGTTTCAACCGGGTAAACTGAATCGTGTCGCCCAGAAGATAACGCCAGAGACCTCCATTCGTACTTATTACCAATGCATAATTTACGCCCTGCTCCACATCATTCAATCCAATGGTTTGCGGATCCGGTTTTCCGTATTCTCCAACCGGCATGAATTCCATAAATATGCCGTGGTTCGTAAATAATAACATACCCTCTTCTCCCGGAGAATCCTGTGCAGCAAAAAATCCTTCACTGGCATTATACATTTCGAGGTAGTTGATATCGCCCCCGATGATTTTTGCGAATTGCTCGCGATAGGGTGTGAAAGAAACACCGCCATGAATATACAATTCCAGTGAGGGCCAAACTTCGAGGATATTATTTTTCCCGGTCATCTCCAGAATCCTTTTCATCAAAACCAGGGTCCAGGTGGGCACACCCGAAATAGAAGTGACATTTTCCCTGATCGTGGTTTCTGCCAGCTGTTCGATTTTATTTTCCCATTCATCCAAAAGCGCGATATGCAATTCAGGTGTCCGGATCCAATGACCCCAAAATGGAGAATTTTGTAATAAGACAGCACTCAGATCGCCATATTGTACATCGGCATTTACCTGATTGATTGTATGGCTACCGCCGATCACCAATCCTTTTCCCGTCAGCAGATCAGATTCGGGATAGGCATAATAGTACATAGTGAGTACATCCTTTGCTCCCAGAAAATGATTGTTCTGCAGACTTTCTTCGCTGATTGGAATGAATTTGCTTTTATCGCTGGTCGTTCCGCTGCTTTTTGCAAACCAGTTGATGGGAGTATTCCAGAGCAGGTTTTCTTCGCCCTGCATAATCCGCTGGATATAGGGTTTAATGTCGTCATATTCCTGAATGGGAACAGCCTTCTTAAATTCTTTTATGGAGAATAATGTGGAAAAATTGTACTTGCGACCGAATTCAGTGTATTGTGCGGATGTAACTAGATCCTGCAGTACTTCGCGCTGAACAGCAATCGGGTCAAGCACCCATTGTTCAATTTGCCAGCGTCTCATCCTGGCCAGTCGCGATATGGCAGGACTTAATAATTTCAAGATTCGTTGGTATAATTCATAGAGAATAGTCTATCCCGCTGCCCGTAAAACATCAAATGACAGGTCTTGAAGCTTCTTCATGAAGATAATCTTTTCGCTTCAATTCGAAATTTTTACCGAGGTACAAACGACGAACCTGCTCATCAGCAGCGAGTTCTTCTGCCGTTCCATGCTTAAATATTTTTCCTTCGATAAGGAGATAGGCGCGATCACAGATCGAAAGAGTTTCGTTTACGTTGTGATCGGTTATAAGAATTCCTATGTTTTTGTATTTCAGTCGTGCTACAACGGCCTGTATATCTTCGACGGCGATGGGATCCACCCCGGCGAATGGTTCATCCAGAAGAATGAATTTAGGATCAACAGCGAGAGCACGCGCAATTTCGGTACGT
>DASXKM010000321.1:0-1563 GCA_036496825.1 Puia sp.
GCCGCCGCGTTAAAGACCGCGATGAAAGAAAATGTCATTGAGAGTCGCGAACCCATGCTGCTCTGTTTCGATGTTCTTATTCAATACCTCGGAACACTGGCCATTGGTGAAGGATTTTTTCCCGAAATCATTTTTGAAGAAATATTGTCAACCCATTGCTTTCGTGAAATAAAAAAAGAAGAATGGCAACAGATCCTTCATTTCATCACAGAAGGAGGAGAAGCGCTGCAACAATATGATGAATACCGGAAAGTCGAAATCATCAATGGATTATATAAAATCACCAGCCGCCGGATAGCCATGCGGCACCGTTTGCATATAGGAACCATCGTCAGCGACGCCATGATGAAAGTCAAATTCCTGAGCGGGGGTTATATAGGTGTGATAGAAGAATATTTTATCTCCCGGCTGAATCCTGGAGATGTATTTACACTGGCGGGAAGAAACCTGGAATATGTCATGATAAAAGACATGACGGCCATCGTAAAAAAGTCCCGTGCGACTAAGGCCATTGTTCCCAGCTGGAATGGTGGTCGTATGCCATTGTCTGCCAACCTGGGCCGCATGCTTCGTAAAAAATTTGATGAAGTACATCTCTTGTTGGATGGAGACAAACTGACGAAGGAAAAAACAGATATAGAATTGCGCGTGCTGCAACCGCTTTTTGAATTGCAGGAATTTCTTTCGCATGTGCCCCGTGAGAATGAACTGCTGATAGAACAAATTGAAACAAAAGACGGATTTCATTTATTTGTTTATCCCTTTGAAGGCAGACTGGTCCATGAAGCCATGGCGGCGCTGTTGGCTTTCCGCATCAGCCGGATTGTGCCTATTAGTTTTTCATTTGCCATGAACGATTATGGATTTGAATTGCTGAGTGATCAGCCAATTCCGATGGATGATAGTAATGTATATGAACTTTTTTCGGATGAAGAACTGACACTCGACATTCAACGGAGCATTAACAGCGCTGAAATGGCGCGTCGTAAATTCCGGGACGTGGCAGTGATCGGAGGACTCATTTTTCAGGGCTACCCTGGTGAATATAAAAAAACGAGACACTTACAATCATCAGCCGGTTTGCTCTTTAATGTGTTCACCGAGTATGATCCCCATAATCTCTTACTCCGACAGGCATACCACGAAGTTATGGAACAACAAATGGAAGAAGTCAGACTCAGGAATATGCTGGAACGCATTTCACTAAGTAAAATCATTCTCCGGTTTCCTGAAAAACTGACCCCCTTCTGTTTTCCACTCAAAGTAGACAGCATGCGGGAGGATCTGTCATCTGAAAAACTCGAAGACCGTGTGAAGAAAATGCAGCAACAATTATCATCGGATCTGGAAAGAAAACGGGTTAAATAAAATATCTTTATCCTCCGAATGCATACACCCGTTTCCCATAAAATACGGAATCATCAATTCTGGCTTACAACAGACCGGACTATGTTCTGGGAAGAAGAAAAAGCCCTGATCGTTTCGGACCTGCACTTTGGTAAAACCGGACATTTCAGAAAATCGGGAATTGCCATCCCTCCGTCTGTATATAAAGAAGATCTT
>DASXKM010000322.1:0-1868 GCA_036496825.1 Puia sp.
AACCGCAATTTCTTCACTGCTGCTGTCATCAACATAGGCCAGCCCTTTTTCTATCAGCTGCACGGCAAACCGGTAAAGCTGTTCAAAATAATCGGAAGCATATAATACCTTTTCAGGACTAAACCCCAGCCACCTTACATCTTCAATTATGCTGTCCACATATTCTGTTTCTTCTTTCGAAGGATTGGTATCATCAAAACGCAGGTTGGTTTTGCCGCCGTATTTCAGGGCCAGCCCAAAATTCAGGCATATGGATTTTGCATGACCAATATGAAGGTGACCATTCGGCTCCGGGGGAAAACGGGTAAGAATCGTTTTATACCTGCCTTGTTTCAGATCATCTTCAACAATTTCTTCCAGAAAATTCAGTGACCGCTCTTCCGCTTGTATTTCTGCCATAGTAAAAAATATTTCCAGGCTGCAAAATTAATTCGAATAAGCTGAAAGCCCAAAGCATAAAAATACGTTCTGACTCCTATCCTTGCATTATCGGTTTCCAAAAATCAGGGTGCCTAATCTTACCATCGTGGATCCCTCTTCAATGGCTATCAGAAAATCGCTGCTCATTCCCATGCTGAGGGTATTAACGGGATCGGAACTAAATGACATTTTAATCTTTTCGAATATTCCTTTGAGCTGATTGAATTCATCCCGGATTTGCGTTTTATTTTCAGTCAGAGATGCCATGCCCATACAGCCGGATATTTGCGAGTGACTAAACCTGCCTTCCTGTCTGTTTCGATTCACCGTAAGCATAAGTAAATCAAGTTCGGTTTGGTCCAACCCGAATTTTGATTCTTCCCGTGCGATAAAAATCTGTAGCAGGCAACGAACAACCCTTTGATTTTTTGAAGCCTGCTTGTCAATTTCAAGCAATAATTTCAGGCTGTCCACCGACTGGATCATATAAATAAAAGGTACCAGAAATTTTACCTTGTTGGTTTGCAGGTGACCTATAAAATGCCAACGGATATCTTTTGGAAGAAGAGCTTGTTTTTCCAATAACTCCTGCACATAATTTTCTCCAAAATCTCTTTGTCCGACATCATACAACGCCTTTATTTCTTCCACCGACTTTGTTTTGGAGACGGCGATCAGCTGCACACCAAGAGGTTTTAGTTTCTCAATGATATTGGTATAGGCATCCTTGTTCATGCGAAGTTCATTTTAAAATGCTGCGCGAAATTACGATTCGTTGTACTTCACTGGTGCCCTCATAAATCTGGGTGATTTTTGCATCCCGCATCAGCCTTTCCACATGGTACTCTTTCACATATCCATACCCGCCATGAATCTGTACGGCTTCAGTGGTTGTCCACATGGCGGTTTCACTGGCAAATACTTTTGCCATGGAAGAGCTGGTGGCATAATCCCGCCCATTATCCTTATCCATTGCAGCACGCAGGCATAATAATCGTGCAGCTTCTATACGAGTCGCCATATCAGCCAGTTTAAACTGGATGATCTGATGATTCTTAATTTCCGTACCAAACGCCTTTCTTTCCTTAACATATTTCAGCGACAACTCATAGGCTCCGGAGGCAATTCCGAGCGCCTGTGCAGCAATGCCGATCCTTCCACCTGACAGCGTTTTCATTGCAAATGAAAATCCGAACCCATCATCCCCAAGCCTGTTTTCTTTTGGCACAATCACTTCGTTAAAACTTATACTATGCGTATCACTGCCGCGAATACCGAGTTTATTTTCTTTTGCTCCGACCGACACTCCGGAAGATTTTTTTTCAACGATAAATGCATTGATACCCTTGGATCCCTTTGCCGGATGAGTGTGGGCCATGACCAGGTATACGGACGCTGAATTACCATTCGTAATCCAGTTTTTTGTGCCATTCAAAACATAATGATCA
>DASXKM010000323.1:0-4285 GCA_036496825.1 Puia sp.
TTAACAATGGACTCGATCATATATGGATTTAGCTGGGCGGTTGATAACTTCGCCCCTTTGAGCGTAGTGATGTTAATTTCTTTTTGGACATCATCCATGTTATCAAAAATAATCATTGGACATCCAACGTCGAGAACAACAAAAGGAATATTTATAACCGTTTCATATTGCCTGGGCGCTTCGTTCTCTATTTCCTCTTTTCTATTCTTCTATACATGAAAAATGTGACCGCAGATACTTATGAAAAGGCCGTAGGTATATATGGTAATAACCAATTGGCTCAAATCATCATGGCCATTGTTACGATTAATGCCTGGAACCGCATTGCGATCAGCACAACGATGCAGCCGGGAGCTTAACGATCAGTTCCTGGTGCAAAGCGGCTCCGGCCGACCCGGCGAAGAGTGTGAAAAATGAATAATTATAAGATACTGGATCTTCAGCCAAATTCAACGTAAATTCATCGGGCATACCTGTAAACGACGATGAATTTCAAATTTCCCGCGTCCTCCAAACGATTCATACATTTCGCTTTCCTGAGCATGCTGATGGTAGCCTGCCATACGGCTCATGCACAGTTGAATGCGCAAAATATGACGCACTACACCGAAAAAGATGGTCTTCCGGGTTCGGAAGTGCAATGCATTTTAGCGGATAGACAGGGATATATATGGATTGGAACGAACAACGGTCTTACGCGCTTTGACGGATATGCATTCAAACGATTTTATTTTGACCCCAATGACAGTTCCACCATTCACGGGATCATTATTGAATCATTATTCGAGGACCACCAAGGACAGATCTGGGCAGGCATCAGTCCTTCTTACCTGAGTGCATACGATCCGGCAACAAAAAAATTCCGGCAGTATGTTTTTAACCACCTGCCCCTTAAATCAAAGAACAGCCGGTTAGATGAAGTCAATATCCGTGCTATATGCGAGGATAATAAGAAAAGAATCTGGTTGGGGGCAGGTTCTGTCAATGATGAAATCATTGAATCGACCCTTTTATACAAGGACGAAGACAGCGATTCAATTAAAAGATTTGTTGCACCCGACAGCCTGGTATTACAAAATGTTGTACGAATCCGGAAAGATGGCATTGGTAACATTTGGTTCCTGACTTTTTCCGGCTTGTTCAAAGTTGACACCAATCGAATATTATCCAAATGGCATACACTGGATACTGAATTCAATGACCGAATGTATCCTGTCGATTTTCAGTTTGATAAGAGCGACCACCTGTGGATCGTCACCAACCAGTTAAAAATGTACGATTATAATACCGTAACCAATAGCTGGAAAGCCTGGCCGTTCAAGATTCCGAAAACGCCCAATGAATATGATTACATCAAACCCGTTATCCTGATCGACAAAAAAGACAGCATATGGCTGGGTAGCAATTACGGTGTACAACTATTTCACCGGAATACCGGCACCATGACTGCAATTAATAACGGAGTGAATAAAATGCCGGCGGAAAAGCCTGTGCACGATTTGAAGATGGATGATTTCGGAACACTATGGGTCGGCTACCACGATGGCGGATTAATAAAATATGACGACAGGCCACAGCTAAAATCCTATACTTATAATAATGGCGGGAAGAATTCCCTGACCTCCGGCTGGGTCGATCATCTCATCGAGAGCAGTGATGGCAATATATGGATGCAGACCAGTGGCTCGAATGTCACATCCGGAATCGATAAACTGGATACCCGCAGCGGAACCATCTGGCCCATACCCTTTCCCAAACTAATGAAAAGGAAACTGTATGCGCTGTCAGTCATGTGGGAAAATGCACCCGGAGAACTCTACCTGGCAACCTACACCGGCACATTATATTCCTTTTCGGAAAAAACCCACCAGACAAAATCCGTTCATCTGCCGGGAATACCGGATACGGTGATACTCACCGCACATTTAAAAGACAGCCGTGAAAATGAATGGATCGCCGCACTGAGATCAGGGCTCTATAGAAAAGCAAAGGGAGACCGCCAGTTTGTGAAGTATGATTTGAAAGCGATACCGGGAAGCAACGACAATAGTGCAGAAATTACTCTCTTATATGAGAGCAAAAAACATGGACTGTGGGTCTTAACAAACAACGGACTATTCTTATATAATTATACGACCGACAAAATTACCCGGTTCGGTTCAGATCAAAAAGCCGGTGACATATTTGTAACCCAGGATGTAAATTCCATTTATGAAGACCCTCAAGGCATCGTATGGGTGGGAACCTGGAATGGAGGACTCAGTCGTTACGATCTGGAATCAAAAAAAATAAAAACATATACAAGAGATGATGGTCTGCCGTCTATGAGCATTCAGTCGATTCTGGGAGATGAAAAAAATAATGCCCTTTGGATCGGCACATTTGACGGGATGAGCCGGTTTGACCTGGCCACCCAACAATTCAGTAATTTCTCCATCGCCGACGGAATTCAAAGCCAGCTGTTTGCGGATGGATCATTATTAAAAACCTCTGGTGGACTCTTTGTTTTCGGCGGATCAAACGGGATAACTATTTTTAATCCGGATGATGTAACTAAACCATCCATACCGCCAAGGGTTTTTTTAACTGACCTCAAACTTTTTAATAAATCTGTTCTCCCGGGTGCTCAATCTATTTTGAAAAAACCCATCAATGAAACCGAAGAAATAACGCTGGCCCATGATCAGAATAATATTTCCATTGATTTCATAGCCATTCATTATTCCAATCCTTCATTGAACCGGTATAGTTATCAACTGGAAAATTTTGATAACGGATGGAGGGATATTGGAAATCTGCAGACAGCTTATTATCCAAATCTGCCGCCTGGTAATTATGTTTTTCATGTGAAAGCCGCCAACGACAAGGGGGTATGGAACAAGGTGGGCGCTTCCCTTCGCATCATCGTCAATCCTCCCTGGTGGAAAACGACCTGGGCTTATATGATGTACGGAATTCTGATTATCCTCTTTTCCGTTGGTATGAATCGTTATTTGCGGCGAAGGCTGATAGAAAAAGAAAGAGAAAGAGGCCGTGCACGCGAGCTGGAACAGGCAAAGGAAATTGAAAAAGCCTATCACCGGCTTGAAGAAAGTCATGAAGCTTTAAAATCCACTCAGTCTCAACTGATCCAGTCGGAAAAAATGGCTTCCCTGGGAGAACTCACGGCAGGCATTGCACACGAGATACAGAACCCGCTGAACTTTGTGAATAATTTTTCTGAAGTAAATAAAGAGATGATTGCTGAAATGAAAACGGAGATCGACAAGGGCAATTATGAAGAAGTGAAAACGATTGCGGCGAATATTGAATCCAATGAGGAAAAAATAAATCAGCATGGCCGGCGCGCCGACGCGATCGTAAAGGGAATGCTTTTACATTCCAGATCCGGATCGGGTTCAAAAGAGCCGACCGATATCAATGCCATGGCTGACGAGTACCTGAGATTGAGCTATCATGGAATCAGGGCAAAGGATAGTTCCTTCAATGCAACCATGAAAACAGCCTTTGATGATTCGATCGGAAAAATAAATATTGTTCCGCAGGATATGGGAAGGGTGCTTCTGAATATTTACAATAATGCTTTTTATGCAGCAGCTGAAAAGAAGAAACGGTTGCCGGCCACGACCAGCTATGAGCCAACCATTACTGTGAGTACGAAAAATACGGCTGGCGGGGTGCTCATCCATATTGAGGATAATGGCAACGGCATTCCGCAAAAAGCACTTGACAAAATATTTCACCCCTTCTTTACCACCAAGCCAACGGGACAGGGCACAGGTCTTGGGCTCAGTCTGAGTTATGATATAGTAAAAGCACATGGCGGTGAAATAAAAGTGGAAACCCGGGAGGGTGCGTATACAGCATTCACTATTATACTACCGTCTTGAATCGTCAATAGAATAACAAAGAATTAAACCCCCACCGCACCAGTCTTTATTTTCCCGGCCCGTTTGTAATGGGCAATGATGACACCTTTGGTCGTAACCACACTGTCTGCTAATGTAAAAGCGGCGGGAATCGATCCATTGTCAAAAAGCCTTTTCCCTTTGCCTAAAGTCAGCGGATAAATTTTGACCCTGAGTTCGTCCACTAAATCATTTTTCAATAATAGCTGAATGAGCCTGCTGCTACCCCAAACGTGGATGTCGGAGCCTTTTGAATTTTTAATCTTTTTTATGTCTGCCACGTTTTTTATCAATACTGAATTTTTCCATCCGGTCACTAACTTGTCCGTCTTTTTTAATTTTTTTGAGAACACCCATTTCGTGCCTTCATTAATAGC
>DASXKM010000324.1:0-5726 GCA_036496825.1 Puia sp.
TCCTGAACCGTGCTCATACCAACGGCATCTGCACCGGCCAGATGTAAAAATTTATACTCAGCACGGGTTTCAAAAGTTGGACCCGTTACACCCACATAAATACCATCCCTGACGTTGATTCCCATATCATCAGCAACCTTTTTTGCTTTTTGTATCAATTGCTTTTTATATGGCTCACTCATATCAGGGAACCGAGGTCCCAGTTTTTCATCATTCGGACCAATCAAAGGATTTACTGTAAAAAAACTGATATGGTCCGTAATGATCATTAAATCTCCCACTTTAAAAATCGGGTTCATTCCGCCTGCCGCATTGGACAGCATCAGGGTTCTGACGCCCAGGAATTTCATCAGTCGTACAGGAAAAACCACCTGATCAACTTTATATCCCTCATAATAATGAAAACGGCCTGCCATGGCCACAATTCTTTTGCCTCCCAGCCTGCCAAAAATAAGTTGTCCGCTGTGTCCCTTTACTGTCGAAACGGGGAAATCAGGGATCGAAGAATAGTCAATCTGAAATTCAATTTCAATTTCTTTTGAGAAGTTCCCGATACCGCTTCCCAATACGATACCGACAATGGATTCATGCGGGTATAATTTTTTTATATAGTCAGCCGTTCGCTGAAGCAGGCCCATCTGTTTTTCCGTCATAGTTTACCTTATATATTCCATTAAAATGGACGCGCAAAGATAAGCCGCCCGCTACTATCAGAATATATTATCGGATACGGGTGTGGCGGAGTTCCAGCAGGTTAAGTCCATTGGCCTCAAACCCTGTTACAGACGGGCTTACCAGATGAATTACCTGATCGTACCAAAGCGGTACTACCGGCGCATCAAGAATCATCATCTGATCCATTTTCCGATACAAAACATACCGGATGCTGTCATTATTTTCCAACAACGATTTCCGATACAATTCATCGAACTGCTGATTCTTATATCGGGTATAATTAGGGGGTGCCGGATTTTCAGAATAAAAAACGCTCAGATAATTTTCAGCATCCGGATAATCGCCAATCCAGCTTCCTCTGAAAAATAGTGCCTGGGATTTGGCAGTTTCCTCCAGCAGTAGACTTTTCTGCGTAATATCTATTTGCACTTTTATCCCGATTTCCTCCAGTTGCCGTATTATAAATCCGGCCAGATCCGCATAGGTATCGATGGTTTTAAGCGTGATCACCGGAAGCCCTGCCCCACCGGGGAATCCTGCTTCCGCCAAAAGAGATCTTGCTTTCACGGGATCATAATGATATCCTCGTACCAGCGTTTAATCAAAACTCGGAAGCCCGGGCGGGACAAAACCACTTTCCGCCGGTGTCCCAATGGAATTGCGCAAATACATCATCATTTTTCGCCTGTCAAATCCATAATTGATTGCCTGACGGACTTTCAATAATCTGAGCGGGGAAGATTTCACGGCCGGCAGACTGCTATCCACTACGATTCCCAAATATTCTGTGTTGAGATAGGGACTGGTGGAGAGATTAATTTTTCCTATCCAGTCTTTTTTCAGCACACCTTTTTTATTCAGTACTTCATCTTTGAATGAAGGATCGATATCATTCATAAAATCCAGCCGGCCCTGCTGCAGCAATAAAAATTCGGTGGCGCGGTTATCAAAAAAGCTGATTTTGATCGCGTCAAGATAAGGAAGCCGTATACCCGCACTGTCTTTCTCAAAGTAATTTTCATTTTTCAGTAGAATCAGGTCCTGCCCTTCCTCCCAACTCCTGAATTGAAAGGGGCCAGTTCCGCAGGGATGACTGCGAAAATTCTTTCCATATTTTTCCACCACTTCGTGCGGCACAATGGAACAATACTGCATGCTAAGCAAACCCAGCATGGGATGAAAAGGAGTTCGCAGGCGGAGTTCAAATGTGGAATCATCGGGTGCACTAAATGCGTCAGCACCTGAAATTCTCTCGTTGAAAATCCAGGCACCGCTGCTGGCGGTTTTTTTATCGATTATCCGTGAAAGGCTGTAAACAATATCGGATGCAATGAAACGACGGCCAAGGCCATCTGGAAATGCCTCATTATTATGAAAAAAAACATCCCGCCGAAGATGAAAACGATAGGTTTTTTTATCTGCGGAAATATCCCATGAAGTCGCCAGTGAGGGTACGATATTCAATCCGGCATCTGTCTGCACCAGCGTATTATACAATTGATGAACGGGCCAGATGACGGACTGGTTTTTTGCGAATGCGGGATCCAGGCTGGCGATGCCAGTGGGTTCATTGTACCGGAAAGTTTTTTTATTACTGGTTGAAACCGGATGACAGGCGGTGAGTAAAAAAACCGCTGTTATAATAATAATAAAGACCTTGCCTGTGTTAACATTAACTTTCATCCTGCAACGAAAATCGCATTTATGATTCATCAGGCGAAATGGATTTATATATTAACATTGATTTGCAACCTTCCGGTTTTGTTTGCCGTTGCGCAACAGGAGAAACCACTATTTACGCATGACGATACTTTACGGGGTTCGATGAATGCAGAACGCGCTTATAATGTCCTAAAGTATGATCTCAGGTTTATTCCGGATTATGAAACAAAATCGATTCGCGGTAAAAATATTATCACTTATATTGATTCCGGTCTTCATGAAATGCAAATTGACCTGCAGATGCCGTTGGAAATAGACAGTATTATTCAGGATGGAAAATTTCTCAGCTTTCGAAGAGAAGGAAACGCTTTTCATGTCGCGGTCAACGCAGATGGCAGGCAGAAAATCTGTTTAACCTGTCCAAAGACAATCACGATTTTCTATCATGGCAATCCGCAAATTGCCGTGCATCCGCCCTGGGGAGGCGGGTTTATATTCACCAAAGATTCGCTCGGCCGGCCATGGATGAGTGTTGCCTGCGAAGGCACCGGCGCCAGTGTCTGGTATCCCTGTAAAGATTACCTCGGCGATGAACCCGATAGTGGTGCCCGCTTAACGATGATCGTTCCTGACAGTCTGGTAGCCGTAGGCAACGGCCGTCTTCTGGGCAGGGCCCAGATCGGAAAGGGACTTACTGCATGGACCTGGGTCGTCACAAATCCTATCAATAATTATAATATCATTCCATACATAGGCAAATATGTGAATTGGAAAAAAATATATTACGGGCAAAAAGGCAATCTGGATTGCAGTTTCTGGGTGCTGGATTATGACCTGAAAAAAGCAAAAAAACATTTCCTCGGTGTTGATTCCATGTTGAGTTGTTTTGAATATTGGTTCGGGCCTTATCCCTTTTATGAAGACGGTTATAAACTTGTGCAGGCTCCCTACCTGGGCATGGAACATCAGAGTAATATAGCCTACGGAAACGATTTTCTCGAGGGATATCATGGTAAGGATCTATCCGGAACCGGTTGGGGTTTGAAATGGGATTTTATTATTGTACACGAGAGCGGACACGAATGGTTCGGCAATAATATCACCTGCAAGGATCTCGCAGACGAGTGGATACATGAATCATTTACCAATTATAGTGAAACACTTTATACGGGATTTTTTTTCGGCAAAAATGCGGGGGACTCTTACTGTATAGGCACCCGGAAGGGAATTACAAATTTGCTGCCGATCATCCAGTATTATGGAGTGAATCATGGACCGGAAGGCACGGATGAATATTATAAAGGCGGCAACATGATCCATACCATCAGGCAGGTGATTCACAATGATGAAATATTCCGGAAAGTGATGCGCGGGCTAAATCAGAATTTTTATCACCAGACAGTCACGGCGCAGGACATACAGAACTATATCAATAAAATTTCCGGAATTGATTTTACACCCGTTTTCAACCAATACCTGCGATCAAAAGACATTCCGGTTTTGGAATATAAGATTGAAGACCGGGTATTGAATTACCATTGGACGAACTGCAACACAGATTTTAATATGCCGGTGCGAGTTGATATTGGCGGTGAGCATTGGCTCAAACCGGTTACGGAATGGAAAAAGGAAAAATTATCCAAAGAAGCTGTTCCTGTTTTAGTGGTTGACAGGAATTTTTATATTCAGGTTAAAAATGCAGGCCCGAACCCATAGTCGGATCATTTGATCCAAAACCATCATCTTTGCAGCGCAACATTTCGGGCTATGAGCGACATTCGGAGGCAAAGCATTCTTTCTTCAGGTATCATATACCTCGGTTTTGCGCTGGGCTTTTTAAATACCTATCTGTTCACGAGACAGGGCGGATTTACGCAGTCTGAATATGGTCTCTATGGAACTTTTATGGGGGTGGCGAATATTATAACTTCATTTGCCAACCTTGGCATGCAGGCCTATATTCTGAAATTTTATCCCTATTACCAGGACAATCTGAAAGTTCGCAACAATGATATGCTGGCATGGGCATTTGTTATTTCTATTTTCGGATTCATCATGGTCATGTCGGCGGGTGTAATTTTCAAAGATCTGGTGGTCAGAAAATTTTCCGAACACTCTCCGGATTTTGTAAAATATTATGCCTGGGTATTTCCTCTTGGATTCGGGCTCACCATGTATTCGATCCTGGAAGCCTATGCCTGGCAATTAAAAAAATCTGTGCTGACCAGCTTTCTGCGAGAAATGTTATTCCGGATCATTACCAGCGTACTCGCCATATTTTTCTTTTTACACTGGATATCCAATTTTGGTTTGTTCATCAGACTTTTTTCACTGACCTATATTTTACTCGCACTGATATTGCTGATCATCCTTATTCGTAATCATGAAATTCATCTCACTTTACGGATCAGCCGGGTTTCAAAAAAATTTTTCAGGAAAATTATTTTACTGAGTTCGTTTATCTGGGGCGGTGGACTGATCCAGAATGTTGCTGTCGTTTTTGACATGATCGTTATTACCGCCGTAATTCCAAACGGTCTCGCCTGGGCTGGTATTTTCAGTCTTGCTCAAAATATTGCGAGCCTGATACAGGCACCGCAGCGTGGCATCGTAGCCGCGTCCATCAGCCATTTATCAAGGGCATGGAAGGATAAGGATATGTCAAGGATCCAGCGAATTTATCAGCGTTCTTCCATTAATCAGTTGATTTTTGCCAGTGGCATATTTGTGTTGATATGGCTCAATTTTATCGACGGTGTGAAAAACTTTCATTTGCAGCCTGCGTACAACCAGGCTAAACCGGTTTTCTTATTTCTGGGGCTTTGGCGAATTATTGATATGGGAACCGGTGTGAATTCACAGATCATCGGAACATCCACACTCTGGCGTTTTGAATTTTTTACCGGTATGATCCTGCTGGCGATTACATTGCCACTGAACTATGTACTGGCGAAAAAACTGGGCGTGGTCGGACCTGCCATTGCTACGCTGATATCTTATACCATTTATAATGCCATCCGGTATGTTTTTCTTTTGAAGAAATTCAGGTTACAGCCCTTCAATTATAAAACCTTATTGACGCTGCTGCTCGCTTTGGCGGGATTTTACTGCAGTTACCTATTATTCAGAAATATCCATGGATTTGCAGCTATGGCTCTCCGCAGTACAGTTTTCCTGTTCATATATGCCGGAGGCGCGCTATTGTTAAAATTGTCTCCTGATGTAATACCGGTTTGGAATACTTTGAAAAAGAAAGTGACGATTCCTTATCTTCGCACCCGCAAATAAGCAAGGTTCTTTAACATGATCACGAGACGAAACATCAGGGTCAAAATAATGCAAACCCTGTACTCGCTGGAGGCACAGGAAAATCAAAAAACTGCGGATGC
>DASXKM010000325.1:0-13022 GCA_036496825.1 Puia sp.
ATCGGGATGCTCAATTATCTGTATCATTCTGACAGGAAACCAACAATCAAACCAGAATTAAAAACTGAAATTTTGTCTGTTCATTCGGTCCGTTTCTAAACGGATGGATCCATCGGGCTGAAGATGCCGGCATTTTTAAAATGTCTGAAAAATCCTGGTAGCACTATGTGCTGCAGGAACATGTGCAGGATTTAATTTTCTGCTTACTGCATCAAGACTCAGATTTTCTCCTTTTTTCGCAATCACGAATGCGTAGTTCCACCAGGGAAGGCAGGCAGCTGCAAGATCTTCAAACCGGTAATAGCGGTTCATACCCTTCAGGGTATTGTCTTCATTTGATAATCCGAAACTAAACGGATCATAGACCTCGAAAAATAATTCTCCATCTGTAATTTTAAAACCCTTCAGAACGATAAAATGGCCCCAGTCAGGGGTTGTAGTATAAAATTTATCAGCCCTGTAGTTCACATCTGCTGAGGCACGAACATGATTCATATCCAGGCAAAGAATAATGATCTGCTGATTCAACAATTCCTGCTTCAGAATGGCCGCCGTACTGTCTGCCTGGTCTGTGAGTGCGACGATCGCATGGGTAATCTGATTATCTGTCAAGTAAGCATCGATATCATTTGTAAACCACCAGCCTCCACTTACTTCATATGTCATTCTTGCATCCAAGGCTGTTTTTGTAAAATCAGGATCCGCCCATTTGATGGCCATGGTAACGGATGCCGGTCCGCAATTGACAGCTGCAAAATTTCCGCTGGTTGCCTGATCGATGTACCAGTTATAACTTCTTTCATTGCTCGCATAACCATTGATAAAATGACCCAGTCCCCAGGACAGTGTATAATCATTATTGAAAGCCTGAACGGTCCAGTCCTGTTCAATCCGACGGTCTGAAGAAGTAACCGTATAATGCAAATCATTTTCAAAATCATTTCTGGTAACACCACTTTGCTGATTCAGGCCGTTTACGGAAAGGATGGCACCTGTTGTGAGTGAAAAGCCGGCGGCCAGTGCAGTACCGGAATGAACAGAATCCGGAACACGTACAGAAATCCAATGCCTGGATTGATCCATATTTAATACATCCTTCCCGGGAAACAAACTAAAGCTCTCTATACCGGCCAGAGGTGCCTGACCCTGCTGATCCTTTTTCGAACAGGAGACAGTGCCTGAAAGGATAATCCAGAGGATTAAAAACTTCATCAATCTAACGAAAGCCGTGCGCATATCAAGTCCGATTCTGTATTTTAAAATTAGTCAAATAATCCGGATAAGTGAAGCCGGGTCCACATGACTGTACAGGATATGATCAATATGTCATCATTTCTTCAGAGGATCATTTCGCCCGTCTGCTGCGCATAGGATTCAGCAGGGGTTTTTGACCTGACCCAGGAATTATTATATGGAGAAAAACATTCGTTGCCGTTAATGGATGCCAGCGACACTCTATTGTTCATGTAGCCCGCCAGCAGGCGAAACGCCCGTGGTTTTTCCTTTTTCAATATCAGCAGACTGGCATTTGCTCCGGCTTTGGCTGCGATCGGAACGCCGCCGCCCAACTCGGCCCAATGACCGCCCAGTATCAGGTTTTTTACAGGTGTCCGGTAATGCGAAATTTTATTCTTCATGTTTTGCCGTCCCGGCCTTGCTCCCATAATGGTACCATTCTTGTTTCCGGTATAACGCCAATGCGTAACCGGAGTTGCCACTTCATAAAAGAGTATGTGATCACGCAGTCCGGGTGCAATTTTTTCTTCCACCCTTTTGATCAGAATATCAGCCACTTCCTTTTTTAACTGCTGATAGGCCGGCCCCCGCTCCCTTTTTCCAAAATCATCCAGCTTTGTTTCCCATTCGTTTTTATAATCCATACTTGCCGGCATGTACAATGTGAGTGTTCCCTGATTTTCGGGTGCCAGGGATTTGTCTCGCATGGAAGGTGCCAGGATGCTGATTTCTGAAAGATTCGGATCCCCTCCGCTCTGGTCATTAAAATGCTGATTTTCATCAACCAGATGAACCAGTTCCTCATTGAAACCAAGGGATTCTGCTGTGCAGTCCAACGCCAGGGAAACGGTGATGGATGAACTGTATAAGTCAGCATTCCGCAGTTTTTTCTTCAGATCTGTCGGAATCGCATCCGCCGGAAGCATTTTTTCATAAAGGGTTTCAATATCGCAGGCTGCGATAATATATTTACTGTTTAACCTTTGGGTTTTCCCCCTGTGCTCAAAACTCAGACCCGTGCAACGTCCATTTTCCAGGAAAATTTCTTTTACGTGGCATTGAAGCGCTACCGGGTTTTGATAATAATTGACAACGTACTGAAGCCATTGCGGAATGACCTGGCTTCCTCCCTTGGGCGGGCTTTGAAAATCATGAAAATAGGACCAGCCAATGGGAATCATACATCCAAGCAGTTCCTGTTCGCCGGAAAAAACCTGCTGCAGCCGGGGATTTTTAAAGAACCGGTCGAGTCCTTTTTTTAGTCCTTTTTCTCCCGAAAAAGATAAATAAGGAATAAAAGGAATGGCGAATTCCAGCATCCTGAATTTATTTTTCAGCTTCTGAAAGAAGGGCATGGTCTCTTCCGACCTGAAAATCCGGTTATAATTTTTAAAAGAGCGTCCGATTCGTCGTGCTTTTGAAAAAAGTTTCTCGATTCCTTTCTTCTCGTCCGGGTAATCCCGGATTAGCTGGTTGCGCAGATCATCCGGCTGATTAGTAAGAAGATAATCGAAATTTTCACCTTTGTATCGACGGATTCTTTGTTGTTCGATCGCTTTTGGGAAGTCGCTCCCGATTACACTGAATAATTTGTCCAGCATTCCATCTGGTCCGTACTGATTCAGCCAGTGTATTGCCGTATCGAATATAAAATGTTTACGCCTGAAACCTGCCAGATAACCACCTACCCGTGGCTCCTTTTCCAGGACACAAACCGAAAGTCCTGCTTTACTAAGCAAAGCGGCAGAAGTCAGGCCCCCAACGCCTGCTCCGATGACGATGACATCATAATAATCCTTAAATTCCTGATTCCGCATATAGTAATTTAGCAAAATCCCCGGGACGAGATAAAAAAAACATTCGGGCAGAAAATGGTAATTTTACCCTATGGTGAATGAGCATGATAAAACGATGTCAGCCGGTCAGATTATTCAGATTATTAATGACTTTATTCAGGAAGAATTTGAAGTGGCCAAAACCCGGATTATTCCTTCTGCCGACTTAAAATCCACCCTGGACCTGGATAGTCTGGATTATATTGACCTCGTTGTTGTAATGGAAAAAAATCTTCATATAAAAGTAGATCCGGCAGATCTGGCGGATATCCATACCATTCAGGATCTGTATGATTATGTTATTTCAAAAATGAGCTGACTTCGTAGTGTGGTGAATGAGGGAAGGTATTAAAATTAAAAATGTGGGCGTTGAATAGCAAATGACAATGTGCCAATTTATTTTCACATTGTCATTTCCAGTTTTAATTTTGAATTATTACATTTTTACTTCTCCACACTCACCACACTGCAGTGGCATGGTTTTATCATTCGGTAGCGGGTAAATCTCAGCTTCGATGGCTATTAAAGAAAAAAAGGAACCGGTTAGTAAAATTATTTCCTCCGCAAAGAAAAGCCCGATCCCCAAAAGGATAAAACCGATGCTGGCTACCCTGGTTGATAAACCTTTTGACGATCCTGACTGGATATTCGAAGTAAAATGGGATGGTTACCGGGCTATCTCCATATTGAATGGAAAGTCTGTCGCGCTGCTGTCAAGAAATGATAAATCCTTCGACGAAAAATTTTATCCCATACACGAAGCTTTGATAAAATGCAATATGCGTGCTGTTCTCGACGGCGAAATCGTGGTCATCAATAAGACAGGAAATTCAGACTTCGGTTCATTACAAAACTGGAGGAGTGAGGCTGATGGCGAATTGTTTTATTACGTATTTGATATTCTTTGGCTGGACGGATATAATCTTGAGACGCTGCCGCTTGCGGACAGGATCAAAATTCTTAAAACGCTGAGATTCACTTCAGACAATTTACAGATCAGCAAGGGATTCGAAGAATCGGGCATTCAGTTATTCGAACACGCAAAGAAACTGGGGCTCGAGGGAATCATAGCAAAAAATAAATGGAGTACCTATCATGAAAATGTCCGAACGCGGGACTGGCTGAAAATTAAATCACACAAACGGCAGGAGGTGGTTATTGGTGGCTATACAATCAACGACGGCTCTTCAAAATTATTCAGTTCCCTGCTGGTGGGTGTTTATAAAAAAGGTAAGCTGATCTATACCGGGAAAATAGGAACCGGTTTCAATCAGAAAATGCAGCAGGAACTTTTAAAACAATTCAAACCGCTGGTCGTCAGTTCCTCGCCATTTCAGTCCGTACCCGATATCAATAAGCCTTCCCGGTTCAGACCCGATCCACCGAATGCGAAAGCAATCTGGCTAAAACCAAAGCTGATCTGCGAAGTGAGTTTTGCCGAAATGACTTCCGACGGTGTGATGCGACATCCGTCCTTTGAAGGAATGCGATCGGATAAAAATCCGGACTCGGTCGTATTGGAAAAAGAAATTCCGGAAGAAAAATCAAGGACCAAAAAAAAAATTCCGGATCAAATCAAAATCATCATGGCAACGCCTACAGGTAAATTGAAATCTCTGTTGAATCCTTCAGAGGAGACACAGGTAAAAAAAATAAAGGGACATGAAATAAAATTCACAAACCTCAGCAAAATATACTGGCCAAAGGAAAAGCTTACCAAGCGTGATTTGCTGAATTACTATTATCAGGCAGCGCCATATATCCTGCCTTATCTGTCCGGCCGGCCCCAGTCGCTCAACCGGTTTCCAAACGGCATTGAGGGCGAAAGTTTTTACCAGAAAGACGTGAAAGGGAAGGCACCCGAATGGCTACAGACATTTGCCTATCATTCCGAAGCCGATAATCGTGCAAAAGAATTTCTGGTTGCAACAGATGAGGCCAGTCTATTATATATGGTTTCACTGGGTTGTATCGAAATGAACCCATGGTCCAGCACTGTGAAGAAACCTGATCATCCGGATTGGTGTATTATAGATCTTGATCCGGATAAAAATCCATTTGATCAGGTGATAGAAACTGCCCGGGTGATACACACAGTTTTAGATGGTTTGGGTATCGACTCTTACTGCAAAACATCGGGTTCAACGGGTATTCATATTTATATTCCTCTGGGCGCAAAATACACATATGAAGAATCAAAAGAATTTGCCCGCTCGATCGTAACAATTGTTCAAAAAGAAATTCCAAAGTTTACAAGTATTGAAAGACCCACGACTAAGCGAAAAGGGAAAATCTATCTCGACTTCCTGCAAAACAGGCCACAGGCCACGCTGGCCGCACCTTATTCCGTAAGACCCAAACCGGGTGCGACTGTTTCCATGCCGCTTCATTGGGAGGAATTAAAAAAAGGATTGAAAATGCTTGACTTCAACATGCGTAATGCGATAGCCAGGATAAATAATGAGGGAGATATTTTCAAACCTGTATTGGGCAAGGGGATAGATATGAAAAAAGCGCTGAAAGGTTTAAATCAGAACTTGTAAATGTTTTGAACAGCCAAAATTATCATTCCAGGTGATTTTTTACATAGAAATAAATGAGGCACGTAGATTGCACCCATTATAAAAACCGTGTTATGAAGTACACAGATTTAAATAAAGTCGTAAGCCCGGTCGTAAATATTTCCGAAAAACAAAGGCTTATATCAGCCGTAACAGGAGGCCTTCTTCTTGCCATGGGCGTATTTGGCTTTGGTAAATCTTCTTTCAGAAGATCGGTGCGTATGACGGCCGGAACATTATTGATCCTGCGCGGCCTGACAGGATATTGTCCTGTACAGGCATTACAAAATACACCTGAAGAAAATACTGCTGAAAAAAATGCCGGCGTTCTGGTATCGGGGTAGAATCTGCCTCAACTACAGGACTATTTGTAAATTCACGCATGACTAAGAAACTGGTTGTACTCTCCGGAGCCGGCATCAGTGCGGAGAGCGGCCTGAAGACCTTCCGGGACAGCGATGGACTTTGGGAAGGTTATGACGTAAATGAAGTTGCCACACCCGGCGGCTGGAAAAAGAATCCGGAGCTGGTGCTCGAGTTTTACAATATGCGAAGGCATAATGTTCGTAATGCCATTCCCAACGCCGCGCATCATGGACTGGCCCATCTGGAAAAATATTTTGACCTGCAGATTGTCACTCAAAATATCGATGACCTCCATGAAAGAGCGGGCTCATCGCGTGTTTTGCATCTTCATGGCGAAATCTTCAAAATGCGAAGCGAGCTGGATGAAAACATTGTTTATAGCATTCGTGACGATATCCGGTTCGGAGACAAAGCCCCTGATGGCGGACAATTACGGCCGCATATCGTGTGGTTTGAAGAACCTGTTCCCCTGATCGCAGATGCCAGCCGGCTGGTCCGCAAGGCAGATATTATGGTAATCATCGGAACATCTCTGGCCGTATATCCTGCTGCAGGTCTGATAGATTTTGCCGCCCCCCAGATACCAAAATTCATCCTTGATAAAAACATTCCTCATACCAGAGGAATTCAAAATCTGTATGGAATTCAAAAACCGGCGACGGAAGGTATTGATGAATTGATAAAGCAACTTATGAAGTGGCTGTAATTGCCGGCCGGTGTTGCCGGAGCAAACAACCGGGTCGCCGGGTTACAAAAGTAAAACGGATTTTAACGGTAAAACCCCTGTTTCAGCCTGTTTGAGCAGTAAATATTTTTTCAGAACGGGCTTCTTCATCCATAACCTTATATTTGCTCATTCTCGAAATCAATAAAAACATTTTCCATGAACAAAGCAGAACTGATTGCAAAATTGGCCGACGATGCGGGTCTCACAAAAACGCAGGCTGGCGCTGCGCTCGATTCGTTTACAGAAGCCGTGGCCAAAACACTTAAAAAGGGAGACAAGGTAACGCTTGTCGGATTCGGAACTTTTTCTGTTTCAAAACGCGCCGCGCGTAACGGCCGGAATCCACAAACCGGTGCAACGATCAAAATAAAGGCGAAAAAAGTTGCTAAGTTCAAAGCGGGCAAGGAACTTGCCAGCCGTGTGTAATAGATGACGGTACATGGTTGACGGTTGACGGTTATGGTTGACCGTTAGCCGTTGACCGACCTGCACTTCCAGTCTTCCTGTCTTCCAGACTTTTCTTCAATCATCAAGGCTTTCTTCCGGTGCAATAAATTCCACTCTGTAAATCCGCATTAGTAATAAAAAAATCGAAATAAGCAGCGGCCCGAAAATAAGACCTATGAATCCAAATAACGGCACGCCTACAAATACGCCAAAGAGTGTAATCAGCGGATGAACATTACCGATTCTCCGTTGAAGCCAGAGTCTGAAAACATTATCCATTGTAACGATTACACCCAAACCATAGACCAGGATAATGATTCCTCTTGTTGTGTCACCACTTGCAAATTGTATAATGGCAAGTGGTACATAAGCGAGTGAAGATCCCACCAGTGGCAGTATTGAAGTAAATGCTGTCAGTGCAAACCAGAGCAATGGTTCTTTGATACCCAAAATCAGGTAAAGAAACAGTCCAGCAATCCCCTGCAACAGGGCGATTAACGGTATACCCACCGCATTTGATATCACCATTTGATTCATCTGGCGGCGAACATGCTGCAGATTATCTTTTCTCAAAGGAAGCGCATCTTCCAGCCAGTCTTCCAGTTTGTTGACGTTGGTAAGCATAAAATATAAAAGAAAATACATCACCACGAGCGCCACAATGGAATTTACGGTCGCACCCAATATCAATGGCAGTTCAGACAGGGCCATGCCACTCAGGTTTTGAATGGTATCTGCATTCATAAAATGATATCCGACCCGTAATTCGATATTTTTCAGGAAGTCAACCACCGAACTGGTAATTTCTGTTGCATGATTGATCACATATCCCACTTTCGAACTGACGGTATTGATCAGAATAAACACGGGAAATAAAATCACAATAAAAGAAAACAACATCAGGATCAACGCGCCGGAAGCCGGCTTCCATCCCTTTATCAGCAAACGTTTCATATGCCGCCGCATCAGAACATATAAAGTGATGGCACCCAGGAAAGACGGCATGAATGATTTCAGATAAGTAAACAGGATTATAGCCATAACGGCTAATATCACGATAAAGAAAAATTGTCTGACTTTCTCGGGATCATACGGCTTCATCATGTCCGTTTAAGGTTTTGGGCAAGGTACAAAGACTATTCAATGACCGGAACCAAATCCGGCTTCGGTTACCGGTCGGCGCAGCGCCTGCATTTCAATTTTATAAGTACTTTTAAGATTATCTGAAAAATATGCGAACAGGATTTCTTCTTCTTTTGATGTTTTCCATACACCCTTTTTTGCCGGCCCAGTCGATCCTCCTTTCCGGATTCAATGACAGCAATTCCCTCGAAGAACTGAAAAGAGAGAAATCTTTTGATGATCAGATCAGCAGGGAAAATATCGGGAAAACCATACAGGATCTTTCATCCGTTCCACATAATCTGGGCTCCGCCGGCAGCAAAGAGGTTGCAGAAAAGATTCAACAGAAATTCCGTGACTATGGCTTCGACGTCCACATGGATGTATACCAGGTTCTCTTTCCCGTACCCAAAACCAGGATATTGGAAATGACCAGTCCCGGAATTTACAGGGCGTTATTAAAGGAACCTGCATTGAAGGAAGACGGCACCAGCGGACAGAAGGATCAGCTTCCGACTTACAATGCGTGGAGTGCCGACGGAAACGTAACAGCCGAACTGGTATATGTAAATTACGGCCTGAATGAAGATTATGAAGTGCTCTCCAGAATGGGAATAAACGTGAAAGGTAAAATCGTGATTGCCCGATATGGAAAGAGCTGGCGAGGAATAAAACCAAAAATTGCCCAGGAACACGGAGCTGTGGGTTGCATTATTTATTCCGATCCGAAAGATGACGGATATTTTCAGGGTGATGTGTATCCGAAAGGTCCGTTCAAAAGTGAATATGGTGTTCAGCGCGGAAGCGTGATGGATATGGTGGTATATCCGGGAGATCCGCTGACCCCGGGTGTTGGCGCAACAAAAGATGCAAAGCGATTTGCTTCTCACAATGATGCTCCCAATCTTCTTAAAATACCCGTATTGCCGATCAGCTACCATGATGCAAAACCACTGTTGGAAGCCATTAGCGGTCCGGTAGCCCCTGAAAACTGGCGCGGGGCATTGCCGATCACCTATCATATCGGTCCCGGTAAATCGACTGTACATCTGGAACTGGAATTTGACTGGAAAATGGTTCCCTGTTATAATGTGATTGCAATGATTAAAGGCGATCAGTATCCGGACGAATGGGTGATCCGGGGTAATCACCATGACGCCTGGGTTAATGGTGCACACGATCCGATCAGTGGACAGGCTGCTATGCTCGAAGAAGCAAAAGCCATTGGAACAATGTTGAAATCCGGATGGAAACCCAAACGAACGATGGTGTACTGTGCCTGGGATGGTGAAGAACCCGCCTTAATCGGCTCCACAGAATGGGTTGAGGACCACGCCGCTTTACTACAAAAAAATACGGTTGTATATATTAATTCGGATGAAAACGGTAGGGGGTTTCTGAATGCCGGCGGTTCACATGCCCTGGCGGGATTGGTGGATGAAGTCGCTAAAAATATTCCGGACCCTCAAACCGGAGTAAGCTTATTTGAAAGATTAAAAGCCAGAGAGGTAATCATTGCGGCAAGTCCCCAGCTGGCGAAAGAAATGATGGATAAATCCAAAATTCATCTGGATGCTCTTGGCACAGGTTCCGATTTCTCACCCTTTCTGCAACATCTTGGCCTGCCGGTATTGGATCTCAGTTTTTCGGGAGAAGATCACAATGGTGTCTATCATTCCATTTATGATTCCTACGACAATTTTGTCCGGTTTATAGATCCGGGATTTTATTACTGCGCAGCACTTTCAAAAACGGCGGGACATATATCCCTGCGAATGCTCGATGCAGACGTGCTGCCCTTTGATTTCAGAATTCTGTCTAAGGAAGTAAAAACATATACCACGGAATTACAAACCCTTCTTACAAATCTCCGGGAATCAACGTCTGTCAATAATGAAATCATCAGAAAAAAATATCTTTTGATTGCAACAGATACGGCAGATGCCTTTTCTCCGCCGGTTCTGAAACAGGAAATTCCCTTTATTGATTTCTCTCCCCTGCAAAATGCAATCACCAGCCTCGGCAGGGCAGCAGACCACTCATTCGAAATCATGAACAAAAAAGGAATGAGCGCAAAAAATACTGACAGTCTGAACCGGATGCTCTACCGGGCTGAGCAGGAACTTTTGCTGGAACAGGGATTGCCGCTCAGGCCCTGGTACAAACATGTTTTGTATGCTCCGGGATTTTATACCGGCTACTCAGTGAAAACTTTACCCGGTATCCGGGAATCCATAGAGCAGAGAAATTTTATGCAGGCGGAAACCGAAATCAAACGTGCTGCTGTTGCCATCAATAAACTGGCGGGATATCTTCAGCAATTGTCAATTGTCAATTGATAATTGTCAATTGTATAAAACAGGTTTTAGGCTTTGGGCTTTTGGCCTTCAGCTTACCCATGAGGATAAATAAAAGTTTCTTTTACCTTTTTCGATTTCCAGACAAATATCATCAGGGAAACCGTGTATGCAACTCTAATCAGCTGCACATACGGGTCCTGCCGTATGCGGATCATTTCCGGGGGTAGTTTCATGAAATGATATATGGCCAGTAATAAGCAGGTCGCAACAATATAAATCCAGGCATAACAGATAAACAACTTTGGAAAAATATCTCTTCTTCCAAAAAACCAATATATCAAAGCGCCTGTTCCTGCGACTGCAAACAGGGAAAGAAATAATTGAAAAATAAAAATAAGCTGATATTTCACTCCGCCCAATTCTCCGAGATGTTTCCACACCGACTCAAGAAAATAATTTGCGTTCCGGAAAAAATAAATTTGAAGAACAAATCTCGCCAGCAGGTTGATTCCTAAAAACATGATCCATCCACTGAGTGGCATACCCGGGTTGCTGCGCTGATCGATTGTTTTAGAAAGCCTGTTTAAAAAGCGGAATAAAATAGTAAAGAGCAGACCGAAAAAAAAACACAACCAGATACTGACCCAGTTAAACCAGGCGGCGGATACCTGTGTTTCGCCATTTGCAAAACTGTTCAAAAATGTCAGGGAAAAAAACAGAATGAGTATTGGGCGCATCAGTTGGTTCGGGACGTCAAACATAATAAATTAAATGCATTCATATTTACCTGACCTGAATCAATTTCCGATACACGCAACCCGGTTTATAAAAGATCGTACTCATTACTAAGCGCTTATTTTTCATCAAAAATCATTTAATCATTCCACATATCATGCGTTTGAAATTCATTTTAATTCCGTTCCTTTTTATTATAGTTTCCGTTACGCTTCATTCATGTTCAAAGAGTTCCGGAGGCGGATACGGCAGCACTACACCGACGACTCCAACTTCCCCGGCAATTACTCCCGGACCTGCATTTCAACTCAAAACTGATTCCCATTTTGGGTCAATCCTGGCAGATGGGAATGGAAACACAGTTTATTTCTTTTCTCTGGACGCCGATGGGAAATCGGCGTGCACAGTCGGCTGCCTGGCAGTCTGGCCCGTATCCTATAATCCGGGCACTACCCTGGGCGCGGGATTGACAGCTTCGGATTTTTCGAGTATCACCCGTTCCGACGGCAGCAAGCAAACTACTTATAAGGGCTGGCCATTATATACTTACTCGGGAGATACGGCTCCGGGCGCCGTAAACGGAGATGGAATTGAAGGAGTGTGGTTTGTAGCAAAACCGGATTATACCGTAATGCTGTCGGTAACACAAATGGTCGGGCTCGACGGAGTGCAATACGACAGTACATATAAGGCTGGAACCGGCCCCACTTTGTACATGACAGATGACCGTGGAATAACCCTCTATTCATTCATAGTTGATAAATCGGGAAAGAATAATTACACTTTGTCGGATTTCAGTAATGATGCCGTTTGGCCAATCGTTCAAATCAGCACTGTACAAAGCGTACCTTCATCATTGGATAAATCTGCCTTTTCCAGCATAACAGTATTTACAAAACCGCAGCTGACGTATAAGGGATGGCCGGTATATAAGTTTGGAGCGGATGCGAATACAAGGGGCAACACAAAAGGCGTAAGCGTTACGGCCCCGGGTACATGGCCCGTGATGGACCAGGCAAGTCAGTCGGCACCGCTATAATTATTTCATCCGATAGATAGCAGAAAACTTTGGATAACATTATTCAGATCATAGAGGGCTGTAAAAAGCAGGAACCGAAGAGTCAGAGGATGCTCTACGAGAGGTTCTATGGTTACGTGTTAAAAATAGCGTTTCGCTATGTATACCGGTATGATATCGCTGTGAATGTGACGAACGACGGCTTTGTAAAAATATTCCGTCACATAGAAAGATTCAGGTACGAAGAGGAAGAATATCCGGAAAGACTGATGATGGCCTGGATGAAACGGATCGTTATCAACACGTCGATCGACGAGCTGAGAAAAAATAATATGACTCCGGAAATCGGAGGCATACCGGAACATGTGTGGGAAGAGCCGGATAACAGTCAAAAGGCCGACCATCTTTTATTATATAAGGAACTGATCAGTTATGTAAAGAACCTTCCGCCCATGTACCGTGTCGTGTTCAATATGTTTGTAATAGACGGTTGTACCCACTTTGAAATTGCCGATACCCTGGGCATTTCGGTAGGCACATCGAAATCGAATTTATCAAGAGCCAGGGGTATTTTACAAAAGATCATAAAAGAAAAAGAGGAGGCGAAATCATGGAGCATTTAGAAAACGATATGGACGACCTGTTCCAAAAAGCAGGGGAACTGTATCCGCTCAA
>DASXKM010000326.1:0-6350 GCA_036496825.1 Puia sp.
GAACTGACGCTTGCGCATTTTATAAAGGAACCGGATGAAATTCTGGACGACAGAAAAAAAGAACTGGGCAAATTTGGCGGCATCGGAGAATATGAGAAAGAGGGAACACTTTATCCATATTATGACAAACCCGGAGTCCACTGGGGCATGTCGATCGATCTGAATTCCTGCATCGGTTGCGGAGCCTGCGTCGTGGCCTGTCACATTGAAAATAATGTTCCTATAGTAGGTAAGAATGAAGTGTTGCGTTATCATGATATGCACTGGATGCGCATCGACCGATATTTCACAGGTAATGCCGAAGATCCAAATAGTATTGAAACTGTTTTCCAGCCCATGCTTTGTCAGCATTGCGATAATGCACCCTGCGAAAACGTTTGTCCGGTTTCTGCCACGAATCACAGTACGGAAGGATTGAACCAGATGATCTATAACCGTTGTATCGGCACACGCTATTGCGCGAATAACTGTCCATTTAAAGTGAGGCGTTTCAACTGGGAAGATTATAACGGTGCTGACAGTTTCCCCAACAACCAGGATCAAAACGGTGTGGGCAAGCTGAATGATGCCGTGCTGATGATGAACGACGATCTGACACGCATGGTACTGAATCCGGATGTGACGGTAAGGTCCAGAGGGGTGATGGAGAAATGCAGTTTCTGTGTGCAGCGTTTGCAGGACGGAAAACTGAAAGCGAAAAAAGCGAACAGGGTTTTGGAAGATGGAGATGTAATCACCGCCTGCCAGCAGGCCTGTCCGACGGAAGCCATTGTTTTCGGAAATATTAATAACAGCAAGAGTTCTATTGTACAATCAAGACAGGAAAACGGGCAACGTTTGTATCATGTACTCGAAGAGTTGCACGTTATGCCGAATATTACTTATCTCGCCAAGGTCCGTAACCAGGAATCTGAAGCGAAGGAAAAAGCGTAATGATTTTTTAATCCCCGCGCCCATGGCGGGAAGAAAAGTGATAACCCAGTATGTCTGCATTTAGATACGAATCTCAGGTAAGGCCGCCGCTGGTGTCAGGCGATAAGAGCTATCACCAGATCACGGAAGACATTGTACGACCGATAGAAAACCGTCCGTCCAGACTTTGGTGGATAGGATTTTTGACGGCCGTTCTGCTTCTTTGTTTTGGTATTTTCTCTGTCACCAGGGAAGTAATTTACGGGGTAGGGCAATGGAATCTGAATAAGACGGTTGGCTGGGGATGGGATATCACCAATTTCGTATGGTGGGTGGGTATCGGGCATGCGGGTACATTGATTTCAGCCATCCTTTTATTATTCCGTCAGGGTTGGAGAACAGGTGTAAACCGTGCTGCGGAAGCGATGACGATATTCGCCGTTATGTGTGCGGGACAATTCCCGATCTGGCATATGGGAAGGGTATGGATGTGTTTCTTTATATTTCCTTATCCTAATACCCGCGGTCCTGTTTGGCCCAATTTCAATTCACCCCTGCTCTGGGATGTATTTGCGATATCAACTTATTTCACCGTTTCCTTATTATTCTGGTATTGTGGTTTGTTGCCTGATCTGGCAACTGTTCGTGACAGGGCTAAACTGAAATGGAGAAAATTTTTCTATGGTGTGGCTTCCTTTGGATGGAGCGGCTCTACCAAACACTGGCAGAGGCATGAAGCATTGTCGCTTGTGCTGGCCGGACTGGCGACGCCGCTTGTACTTTCTGTACATACTATCGTGTCATTTGACTTTGCGACATCCGTTGTTCCGGGTTGGCACACGACCATCTTCCCGCCCTATTTTGTTGCGGGTGCCGTGTTCTCCGGATTCGCCATGGTACAATCTTTATTGATTATATCGCGTAAAGTGCTGGGGCTGCAGGATTATATTACGATGGAGCATATTGATGTGATGAATAAAATCATTTTGCTCACGGGTTCCATTGTGGGTGTTGCTTATCTGACGGAATTATTTATTGCCTGGTACGGGCAGAATCCATATGAATATTTTGCCTTCTTCCAGAACCGTGCAAACATATTATCGCCTCTGGGCTGGTCCTATTTTATCATGATGGGATGTAATGTTCTTTCTCCCCAGATATTCTGGTTCCGGAAATTCAGAAGGAATCTGGCGCTTACGTTCTTTATGTCGGTGATCATCAATATCGGTATGTGGTTCGAAAGGTTTGTGATCATCGTTACATCCATTTACCGGGAATATCTTCCCAGCGGCTGGAGCACTTATTATGCACCCACCATCTGGGAGGTTGGATTTTATCTGGGAACCTTTGGTTTGTTTTTCACCTGTTATTTCCTGTTCTCGAAATTCTTCCCGGTCATTGCAGTTGCTGAAATAAAACATATTCTAAAGAAATCCGGGGAGAATTATAAACAGAAGATGGGTCCGGAAGAGCAGGAGTCGACAGAAAAATTTGCACATCAGTTTGAACATGCGCACTAATATCTTCTAAAGCGATTATATGTCTATTAAAAGATTTGTTGTAGGAAGTTATGATGATGAAGCGGTATTGTTTCCGGCCGTAAAGAAAGTTCGTATGTCCGGATATAAAATGTATGATGTATTTACGCCTATGCCGATTCATGGTCTGGATGTAGACATGGGTTTAAGGGATACCAGTCTGCATACGGCCGGATTTCTTTACGCACTATCGGGAACCGCAACGGCACTGGGTGGTATTAGTTATACGCTGGTTTACGACTGGCCTTTGAATTTCGGCGGTAAACCGCATTTTGCCTTACCGGCCTGGATACCGATCATTTTTGAGCTTACGGTTCTTTTCTCGGCGGTAGGCATGGTACTTACTTTTTGTTATCTGTGCCAGATGGCGCCGTTTGTGCGGAAGCATCATTTTAATCTGCGTTCAACAGATGATCAGTTTACGATGGTCCTTGAGTGTACAGATAAAACGGATGTGGGCCTCGCCCAGGATTTTCTAAAATCAACTGGTGCATTTGACGTGCACGTGCAGGACGCAGAAACCGGCTGGTGGCTTGGCACCTATAGTAAGAATATTCCGTCCGTGGACAACCCAAAAACTATTCTGGCATAACGAAATGAATGTTGCAATGCAGATCTATAAGAAAATAATTCCTTTCTGTTTGTCCCTGTGGATGCTGTCGTCCTGTAGTGACGAAGTCAGGCGCGATCCGGGAAGGGTGTATATGCCGGACATGGCCTATAGCCGTGCTTATGAAACTTATTCAGTAACTCCCGAGCAGAGAGAAGCGTTGCTGAAGAAAGGCATTCATTTTAGCAACAGACCGGTGGCAGGAACTTTAAAGAGAGGCGCCCTTATTCCCTTTGATATTCCCATGGATGCCGCAGGGGATACCGCAAACTATGTTGCATCTAAATCAGTCAAAAATCCTTTGAGTGGTTTGGATGAAGCAACCATGACGGAAGCCAGTCGCCTCTACCTGGTGAATTGTGGAATTTGTCACGGAACGAAACTGGATGGCAACGGGCCTCTTTACAGAGGAGGCGATGGTCCCTTCCCTGCAAAACCGGCCACGCTGGTGGGTGATGCAAAATATGAGTCGATGCCCGAAGGCCAGATGTATTATTCAGTCACCTACGGTAAAAATAAAATGGGGAGTTATGCTTCTCAATTAGATACCCGGCAGCGGTGGATGGTGATTTCGTATATCAAGTCGAAGCAGTCAGCCGCTCATCCGGCACCGGCTGCAGACTCAACAAAAAAGAAAATTTAGCTGAGCAGTATAAAAACTTTTAAGAATGTCAATTAAAGAACGTTTTGAAATTCCTTCCGGATTCAGGATGTGGTCGATGGGACTGATGGGTGCGGGGCTACTTGCGCTGATCGTCGGATATTTTATATACGGCACGGGCGATGAAGCACATCAAATCAGATTTTGGGCCGCTCTTTTACAAAACAGTGTTTATTTTCTGCTGGTGGTGAATGCTGCGATGTTCTTTTTCTGCGCCTCTACTCTTGCATGGGCGGGATTTACCCTGACTTTTCGTCGCGTAACAGAAGCTATTTCAGCCTGCGTGCCAGTGATTGGGGGAATCACTTTTGTGATACTGCTGTGTTTGATTTTGGGACATAAGACTTTTATATACGAATGGCTCGACAAAGCGGCCGTTGCGAAAGATCCTATTCTCAATGGTAAGAAGGGATTTCTGAATCCGACATTTTTTCTCGTCTGGACTACGCTAACGATCGGTTTGTGGACTGTACTGGGATATAAAATGAGGCAGATGAGCCGGGAAATAGACGATCATGGGCTGAGTGTTGAAGAAGGCAAAAAATATATCTGGAAGAATACTGTCTGGGCCGCGCTGTTTATCGTATGGTTTGCCCTGACCGTTGCATCCACGACGCCCTGGTTATGGCTGATGAGCATTAACGCACACTGGTTCAGCACGATGTACAGCTGGTATACATTCGCCAGTACATTTGTTGCCGGAATTGCGTTAATCACTTTGTTTGTAATCTATCTGAAAAACAAGGGTTATCTCGAATATGTAAACAAGGAACATCTTCACGATCTGGGTAAATACCAGTTTGCGTTTTCAATATTCTGGACCTATCTCTGGTTCGCCCAGTTCATGCTGATCTGGTATGCGAATATTCCGGAAGAAACCACTTATTTCAAACCCCGTTTTGAAGGTGCGTATACCGGTCTTTTTTACCTGAATCTTGTTATCAATTTTCTGGCGCCCATATTGATTTATATGCGGAGCAGTTCGAAACGTAATTACACCACCGTAACCTTTATGTCTGTAGCTTTGCTGGTTGGTCACTGGGTGGATTTCTACCAGATGGTTTTTGCAGGCCTGATACCGGATCACGTTCCGATGAATCTTTTTGATATCGGCATTGCCGCGGGCTTCGTTGGCCTGATCATTTACCAGACCGGAAATGTACTGGCGAAATTCCCGCTCATGTCAAAAAACCATCCGTTCTTTAAAGAGAGTATTATTCATTATACTTAGTCGTTCAGCTACCGGTAAGGATTTAAAACGATTAAATTTTTTTAAGTATCATGTCCAGTTATTTTCTGTTTGCGATTTTATTGTTGGGATTTGTGATCACTTTTCAAATTGCGAAAGCCAGTGAGTACGTAGGTATTCTGAGAGGTGAAAAGAAAAATAATGAAACCAACAACCGGATCAACGGATTCCTGATGATTGTTTTCCTGGTATTGGGACTGATTGGTGTTTACTGGTGCAATGAATTATTCAGAGGAAAAATTCTGGGAAAAGCCGCTTCTGATCACGGAGAGAAAATCGATCGGATGCTTTACATCACGATTGCCATTACGGGCGTGGTCTTTTTTATCACCCAGATACTTTTGTTCTGGTTTTCCTTCAAGTATCAGCACTCTGAAAAAAGAAAAGGATTTTATTTTCCGCATAACAACAAACTGGAAGTTATCTGGACCGTTGTCCCGGCCATCGCGCTTACCGTGCTGGTTGGTTTTGGACTGATGTACTGGTTTCAGATTACAGGGGAAGCACCCAAAAATGCACTACAGGTGGAAATCACCGGAAAGCAATTCGGCTGGATCTTCCGATACCCGGGAAAGGACAATGTTTTCGGGAACAAATACTATAAAAATATCAGTGACGCGGAAGATAATTCGCTTGGTTTAATGTGGGATGATCCCAAGACCCATGACGATATCGTAGTGAATCAAACCATGTATGCCATTGTAAAACAACCATTGAAATTCATCATCAATTCCCGTGATGTGATTCACGATGTGGGTCTTGCTCATTTCAGGATGAAAATGGATGCCGTGCCCGGTACGCCGACCACGATGTGGTTTACGCCGCTTTATACAACGGAAGAAATGAAGAAATCGACCGGCAATCCGGATTTTGAATATGAGATTTCCTGCGATCAGATGTGTGGCCGGGGTCACTATACCATGAAAGGTGTTATAAAAGTTGTTACAGACGAAGAATTTATTTTGTGGAAGGCGAAGCAGATTCCGGCGTATACGATTATGATGAAGAACAAGTTGCCGGCAGCGGCGGACTCGGTGAAAACGGTTGCTGTAAAGTAGTCGTTTATCGTAAATCGTTTATCGTTTATCGATTTGCGATTCACGTTAAACGATATGCGAAACAAGGATTAATATAATAGCTAAAATTATTAATGATGAGTACTGATTTGACGATACATGGATCCGGTGAGGCGATCGTAACGCACGACACCCATCACGGTGAACATGAAGTTCATCATCACAAAGAGACTTTTATTACCAAATATGTTTTCAGCCAGGATCATAAAATGATCTGCAAACAATTTTTGATAACCGGGATTATCTGGGCCATTCTCGGAGGTTTGATGTCGGTATTGTTCAGACTACAGTTAGGCTATCCGGA
>DASXKM010000327.1:0-2544 GCA_036496825.1 Puia sp.
CCTTTATCGTGATACTTATTATACAGTTTTACGAGTTTGGGATTATTATGCCGGCAGGGCCCACACCAGCTTGCCCAGAAATCCAGCAATACAACCTTTCCTTTAAATTCAGATAAAGACACGTTTTTCCCGTTTAGATCGGGAAGTGATAAATCCGCCGCATTTTGTCCGGTTCTCATTTGTGAAAATAAATTCAGACTGATGATCATTAAAAACAGGGTAAGACAGATTCGGTTCATTTACAGCAATCTTTTTTGGTGAACAAAGACTGAAACACTTTAACGAAAACCCGGTAAATGGATTGTATTAAATGCATAACCCGCTAAAATTAATGATTAAACTCAGTTTACGAAGCTCCAGTATATACCCAGCCTGATTTTTAACCCGGCATTGGGATATAAAGGAGCCACAAAATTATTATTGGTAAATCCAAAACCGTTTGCCTGGTTTACCTGGGCAGTGTTGAGATTTTCCGTACGGAAATAAGCCACAAAACTGCGGATTCTGAAATTCAAATAGGCGGTCATATCAGGCAGTTGTTCTGCAATGGTTGTTTCTTTCTGGGTATAAAACTGACCGATGACGGGCGAATATCCATCGGCGGTGTAGGGACTGAAATATCTGAATTCGACACCAAAAGCAATCATCAGGTTTTTAAATCCCAGTTTCCCTTCATATCCGATCTGTCCATGGGTAACAAAAAGGGGGATGTTGACCGGTGAATTGCCTGCCACTTTTTGCACAACGGCCCCGACTCTTAAAATCAGGTGCCGGGTCAGCGCAAATCGCTTATCTGCAGAAATGATGAGTACATTGAAAGGGTTCGTTTCCTGACCTGCCTGATAGTAGTTATAGAAATAGGGGTAATTTGTAACCAGATAATAATTGGCAGCCAGATTTAGCTGAAGTTTTGGCTGATCATACGAGCCGAAGAGATGAACTATATTTTCTTTATTAAAAAAATTTGAAGGAACGCCAAATCCAAAACTGCTCTCAGTGCTCCATGCCATTGATACTGTACGGTTCACATTTTCAAAACCCACTTGCAAAAAACCAAGGTTTTTACTGATCTGGCGTTTAAGACTGATGTAAGCATTGTAATCGCCCGAGTTGAATCCCGTCACGTAAAAATTTCCAAAAGCTTCGATATCCCATTTTTTATTTTTCGTCTTATTCCGGTATTCGCCGTGCAAAAAGACATTATACAGGGAACGTTCTCCTGCATCATAAGTTCCATTCATTGTTTGAAAACTAACGCCTGCTTTGAGAAACTGCTGCGAATTTTTTGAATCAGGAAAAGAATAAAGGGAAAAATCGTTGGTCAGATTGTGCCACAAATCACTCAGGTTGATGGTATCCGGAATGGAAATAAAATTCAAATTTTTCGTGTAGTAGGCCGAAGCCGGCTCCTGATCATTAAACCGTTGATGATAGGTGGAATAGGATATGGTTTGCTCCGCACGGAATTTGGGATAAAATAATGGTATTACAACGGTGTCATTTACAATAGAATCTTTCAGGCCAATGATGTCGTATTGTTGTCTCAGCATGAAAGTTCCGGTAGTATAATAAGATCCCGTTGTAACGGAGGAAGAACCGGCAAAGGGATTGTTGATTACGTTGTACACATTCGGATTTCCAATATTGGTGGGGATATTATACCTGTCGGAAAATCCAATGGAATCCATGTAGGCCGTATTCTGAATGCCGGCGCTTTCCGCCGCGATCAGTTTACTTCCAAGCATCAGCAGGAATGCCTGATATCTTTTGTTTCTTGACTGATACCAGGAACTGAAGCGATAATTATTATGAGTGGTGTTCTGGTTTCCGAAAGTACCCGGAGAACTGATCAACCGGTATTCAAAAAATGCATTCCAGTTTCGGGTGATGTTCTGCGTATGAACCAGATCAATCATCTGTTCGGAGTGCGAGCCCAGCAGATACCCGAGTTCCGAGTAAGGTTTAGTGGTGTTGTAAAACCTTGAATCTTCAACCCTGAATACATACGGATCCAGTGCATGCCAGCCTCCATCCCACCCCGGCTTCATGAAAGGATTAAAAATCAGATCATGTGACTCTGTTCCGAGATTACCAAAATCCACATAAGTGGGCTGAAGCGGATAACGCAGGTAGAAATTATAAACTTCAGAATCTATTTTCAACAGGCGGCTGGAGTCCAGGAAACGATAGGTAACGCTGACCGTATCATCTTTCCGGTGCTGCAGTGAATCTTTTCCGCCGTTGCCCCCCATATGACTATAACGGGAAAAAGGATTACCCTGCGCATTCGCTGCCACACAACCGACGATTAAAAATATGATAACCAGAACTGCCTTCATGCCAGTTTGCTGAATCCGGAAATTTGCCCGGAAATTAACCAATCCCTGCGGGCTGGAGGCTGATAAAACGTTAATATTCATAAGGATGCCAGCAGACCTTTGAAAATGGCCGTGAGTTTCGGCTCTGCGAGCCGGGCTTCATGTAATACTTCTTCATGGGTAATCACATTTTCTGTTTCACGGATACCCATATCCGTTATAATAC
>DASXKM010000328.1:0-3684 GCA_036496825.1 Puia sp.
ATTCCGTCCTCGAGGGAGGTGTTGATCCGGCATTTAGTGCATTTGGAGGTACCAATGATGCGCATAGTTCAGGAAGTCTGAAATATGTTCGTATTGAATATGCGGGGAAGGCAGTCAATCCGGGGGACGAAGTGAACGGCCTGTCACTTTATGGTATCGGTTCTGGTACAATCATCGATTATGTTGAGATAGTCAGGGGACTGGACGATGGATTCGAATTTTTTGGCGGCACGGTAAATTGCAAACATCTGATTGCCTATAATTGCGCTGATGATGATTTTGATATGGATGACGGTTTCAGCGGAAAAATTCAGTATGCAATTTCTGTTAAGGATCCGGGGTTTACTGATAATAAAGGAACGACGGGCGATATCTCAAATAATTTTGAAGTAGACAACGTAAATCCGGCCAATGGATTTTTATGGACAAGGGCCCCGATAACAGGACCTACCTTGTCCAATTTTACCGCAGTAGGGCCAAATAATGCAGCCGGAACCAGTTCTGACTATGGATATGGCATGCGGTGGAGAAGAGGATCGAAATTTATCCTGGCGAATTCAATCGTCATGGGCGGACAAAGAGCCGGGCTGGATATTGACGATGATTCTACAGCTTCTTTTTACAAATCCGGAACAAGTAGTTTCTATAATAGCTTTTTAAATGCTTATGGTAAACCATATCAGGTCGATAAACTCGTGTCCAACCCTAAAATACTGGATTCTGCCCAGCTGGCATCCATAACGGAGACTACCAACCTGAGCGCGTATTATGCTGATCCCTCCGCTATTCAGCTTACGGATCCTTTCAACAATGCGGCTCCTAACCTTAAGCCAAAAGCCGGTTCTCCTGCATTAACAACAGCAGGTAAATTCGACAAAGGGCTCTTAACGGACGCATTTTTTGATAAAACAACTTATATAGGCGCGTTGGACGCTACAAACGATTGGACAGCCGGCTGGGCCGTATGGGGTAAATAATAAAGATTGTTAGTTTTAATTTGATCTAAGCGAGGCCTTTCAAGGCCTTGCTTTTATTATGCCTATATTTACCTGAATCATAAACATTTTACAGTGGCACCAAAATCAAAAACAGCCATCCAGGCGGGAGAAACCGAACCGGAGGCAGTAAAAGAAGTCGCAGCAAAACCACCGGCAAAACGGAAGTCCCCTGCTAAAATTTCTGTATCGAAAATATTTCCGGAAAAGGAAATTCCCATGGCACAGATTGAAAAAACCAATGTGGATCACCATATGGCAAAAAAGTATCTGACCAAATATCTTGACCGAGAGCTGACGCCAGCCGATATTGAAAAGGCAACGATCATCAAGAAATCTGATTCAATCAGTTATCTGAAGTTTGGCGGAAAATTTCTGGGAACCATGACCAAGACCATTTATCAAACGGCCGAGCAGAAAAAAGCCGGTAAAGGGATAGGTGTAAAAATGGAATTCAAACCGAAATAACCTACACAGATACGCGCGACCATTCATATTTTTCGGCATGCTTTGCCGGTGGGATAGGTTTATTATGCGCTTCGGCCCACATTTTTGTGAAACAGGCCCCAAAGTAAAATATAAAGGAAGAATAGAACACAAATAACAAAAGCAATACGGAAGAAGTCGACGCCCCGTAGATCGTCTGCATACTGCTATACGACAATAACCACTGCAATATCAATTTCCCGATCGTAAAGAGAGACCCGGTAAAAAAGGCTCCTGCGATGACCATTTTCCACGAGGGCCTCGCATCCGGCAAAAACTTAAATATCATAGAAAACCAAACCGTCACCATCAGGAGCAGGATGATTTCGCGTACAAAGGCTTTCGCCAGCACGCCATGCTGTATCACCGGCCCACCGGCAGTTTTCTGAACCAGGTCAAGGCCTCCTTCTGCCAACAGGACAACGAGGAATAAAACACCCGCAACCAGGATGACCAGGAAGGATTTTAACCTGATCAGGAGGGTGAACCGGAATCCCATTTTTTTGACCGTTCTGATATTCCATAACTGGTTTAAGGAATCTTTGATCACGTTTAATAGGGTGGTTGCCACAAAGATCAAAAAAAGAAAACCCAGGGTGGCTTCATACCAATTTCCAAAAAGCAGCCTTACATTAAAAAGCGTCTTGTGTATTTCAACAGCCGTATTTCTGCCGACGACTTCGCCCAGATTACTGAATAACTGGCGGCTCATAAAACGGGGACTTAGTACGAGACCGAAAACCTGGATCAGAATGATCAAGACGGCAGGCAGTGCGAATGTGGTAAAAAAAGCGGTGGCACCCGCCATTCTCAAGGGGTCATTCTTTCTGAATTCTTCAAAAGATTTGCGAAGCAGGTTAAAAATATTTATCCTTTTACGGGCAGCCATTATCTGGTATTTGTGATTGAATAAATATAAATGAATAAAAAAGAGGGCCAATGGCCCTCTAAGATAATAAGTCCCCGTTCAACTGTTTTGTATTATCCGACCCTGAATTATTCAGCGGCAGGTGATTCCGGAGCAACCGGTTTTTGTCCGCCATAACAGCCTCTTTTCCAATTTTGTTTGAATTGCTGTCTTTCTTCCGGCGACATATTGAACCATTTATTTCTCATTTCTTCCATTTCACGCCGGTTGTGGCCGCGGCCTCTCCAGCCCGGCTTGCCTGGGAAACCTCCAAATAATATTCTCGATAAAAGAAAAAGGCCCAATGCCTGCCAGAAATTGATGATGGCTATTGGGAAAATAACAGCCAGAATATTATTCCAAAGTGCCATAATGATAAAGCCCAGGGGAACGAGGACTGCGAATATAAAAAGGAGAAAAAGGATAAAACGGGGAAATCTTGAATGTATCATTGTATTTTATTTAGTAGTTTTTTAATGCGTCATGCAGCACGGCGAGTTTCTCCCGCAGATAAATAACGGCATAACGCTTTCTCGAAATCAGTGTATTCACGGGAATATGAGTTTCATCGGATATTTGTTTAAATGGAATGCCATCCAGTTCGTTTAGAATAAAGGCCTGTTTTTGTTCTTCGGGTAATTCATTCAAAGCTTCCTTCAGGGTTTCCTGAAAAAGATTTCTTAAATAAACAGTTTCCGGATTCGATGAGTCATCCATCAGGATATCCATCCACTCACCCATTTCAGGATCTTCCGCATTTGAAAACAGAAAATCGGTAGTAAGGGGTTGTTTTTTACGCTTACTGTCAATGATTTTATTCCTTGCTACGGTAAAAAGCCATGAGGCCACCTGATCGATGGGTTCCTTATTTCCCATGAGCTGATAAAAAACATCCTGCAGAATGTCCTCCGCATCAGCTTCGTTGGTAACTCTTTTACGGATAAATCCCAATAACCGCCTGCTATAATCTTTGACGATGGCAGCTATGGAATTTGCTTTTAAATCGCTCATCTGGATTTGTATCGTTTCTGCCTGCGCCATGCTGTAATGGGGTAGACGAATGAGAAGGATTTATATTTTAAAAACCAAAGAAATACCTAAATGTTTTTGAAAAGCTACACAGGAACTTTTCCTGATTGGGGGCAATTTTGTCCACTTTTCCATCCCGTGAAACCGGAACAGAATCCCCAACCTGTTAAAAATAGTCATACTAACAGAATATACTTCGGAAGGCACAGTGTTTGAGGCAGTTAGTTTATAAAAATGATCTATTATGAAACACACAAATCAGGGAGA